>CAZPBH010000079.1:0-8375 GCA_964584645.1 uncultured Rhodospirillales bacterium
GGCGGGCGCCGTGCCGCGGGCATGGTTCTGGGTCTGCTGACGCTCATCTTCGCCGGCAGTGCGGCCCTCGCCTTCGCCCATGTCGGGGTCGAGCAGGGCTGGTGGGACGGCCCGTCGCAATGTGCAGCCGTACAGGAGCGCGCCACTTCCCTGGAAGCGTTGCGGGCACAGGTGATGAGCCAGCCGGTCATTCGCTGTGACGTGCCGGCCTGGACCTTGCTCGGCGTCTCGATGGCGGGGTTCAACTTTCTGATTTCCCTGGCCCTTTTCGGCCTGACCAGCATGGGAGCGATCCGCGCATGGCGAAGCTGAGCGAACGCCGCCGATCCCTGCCCGGCGACCCCTCGCCGGAGAAGCTGCTGGAGCGGGCGATCCGGGTGGATCATGCCGGTGAATATGGGGCGCGGCGCATCTATGAGGGCCAGCTGGCGGTGCTCGGCGACACCCGAGACGGCCCCGTGATCGAAGAGATGCATGCGCAGGAGGCCCGGCATCTCGACTTCTTCGATGCCGCGATCGTGGAGCGTGGCGTGCGCCCCACCGTGCTGCATCCGCTCTGGCATCTGGCCGGTTACGGGCTGGGCGTGGCCAGCGCCCTGGCAGGCCCCAGGGCCGCGATGGCGACGACGGTGGCGGTGGAAGAAGCCATCGATGAACATTATGCCGAGCAGATCGCGCAGCTGGCCGACATCGACCCGGAACTGACCGGGAAGCTGACCGAGTTCCGCGAGGACGAGAACGAGCATCGGGAAACCGGCCTCGCCCATGGGGCCGAGCAGGCTCCGGGATACCGGCTGATGCGCCGGCTCATCAAGACCGGGTGCCGGGTCGCGATCAGGCTTTCGGAAAGGCTGTAGAGCCGATCGCGTTCACATCGAACGCGTGCATCCACCGCTACATCATTGGGAACTGAAGGAAAGCCCGGTCAGATGTTTCGATCTGATCGGGTTATTCCCTAATCGCGCTCCAGCTCGGTATCCCAGTAGAGATAGTCGCGCCAGCTTTCGTGCAAAAAATTGGGCGGGAAAGCCCGCCCGTTATCCTGCAGCTGATGGCTGCTGGGCTCGAACGGCATGGTCATCGGGTGCATCTGGCACTGGTTGGGCAGGCGGTTGCCCTTCTTGAGATTGCAGCTGGTGCACGCCGTGACGATGTTGTCCCAGCCCGTATGCCCGCCGCGGGAGCGCGGCACGACATGGTCGAAGGTCAGCTCGGAAACCTGGAAGCGGCCGGAGCAGTACTGACAGATGAACTTGTCGCGCAGAAACACGTTGAACCGCGTGAAGGCCGGCCGGCGCGAGGCCTGGACATAATCCTTCAGCGAGATGACGCTCGGCAACTGCATCTCGAAGCTCGGCGAGCGCACCATGCGGTCGTAATGACTGATGATGTTGACCCGGCCCAGCACCACCGCCTTGACGGCTTCCTGCCATGGCCAGAGCGACAGCGGGAAATAGCTGAGAGGCCGGAAGTCGGCATTCAGCACAAGGGCCGGATGGGCTTCAAGGGCCGCTGCGGTCATCTTCCCCTTCCCGATGGTTCCGCCGGGCGGGGCATCATGCGCTGCAATATCCCCGCACGAGCAAGGAGATACGGTATTACGGCGGGGTTTTCAACTTCCGGGCAGGGGTATCCAGGTGCCGCACGCCAAAGCCCTTGATACTTCTAGGAAGTTGTCAGAACACGGTTTAGAAAGTGGACCGCGGCGTGCAGGCCCGGGCCATCGATTCCGTGGCCGAGGTGAGGTCGTGCGAGCGACTCGACCGCCACCTCGGCTGCCTCCAGCGCCGCCTCGGCGCGTGCCAGATTGGCGAAAGGCAGCACGGGGTCGGCCTCGCCATGGATCAGCAGGACCGGCGGCCGGGCGATGATCGGCGGCTCATCCTCGATCCAGCGGCCCGAGAAGCCGACAATGCCGGCCAGGCTCGCCTCGCGGCGCAGGCCGACATAGAGGCTCATCATCGTGCCCTGGCTGAAGCCGATCAGGGCCACCTGATCTTCGGCCAGGCCGCGCTGGTCGCGCTGCTCGTCGATGAAATCGTGCAGGATCGGGGCGGTCGCGGCCACACCGGCCCGGATCGCGGCATCGTTGTACTCGCGGATCGAGAACCATTGCCGGCCGAAGGGCGCCATGTCGTAGGCCTGGGGCGCATCGGGGCTCAGAAAGGCGGCGTCGGGAAAGACCGGCTGCAGATGCGGCACCAGCCCGAACAGGTCGTTGCCGTCGGCGCCGACACCATGCAGCAGGATGATCAGCTGGCGCGCCGGCTGGCCGCTGGCGGGTGCGGCCGCAGGGCCTTGCAGGATCTGGCTGTCGATGGAAGCGGTCATGGCGTGTCCCCTGGTCTCTGGCCGGGGGTGTGTAGGCCCTTGCGCCCTCGACATCAAGCGGGGCTTGCATGAACCAGTGCCTCGCGCCACCCCTGTAGCGCATGACGGAAGCCGTGCTGCGCTTTGCGCCCTCGCCGACGGGCCATCTGCATCTGGGTCATGCCTATGCGGCGCTGTTCTGCGATGCGGAGGCGCGTCGCCTCGGCGGCTCCTGGCTTCTGCGGATCGAGGATATCGACCCGCAGCGCTGCCGCCCCGAATTCGAGACCGCCCTCATCGAGGATCTCGGCTGGCTGGGCCTGAGCTGGCCTGAACCTGTGCGCCGTCAGTCGGAACATCTCTCCGATCATCAGGCCGCCCTCGACCGGCTGCGGGCGATGGGGCTGGTCTATCCCTGCTTTTGCACCCGGGCCGAGGTCCAGGCGGAGCTGACCGCCATGTTCGGTGCGCCCCATCTGGCCCCGGCGGGACCGTGCGGGCCGCTCTACCCCGGCACCTGCCGCGGGCTCGACGCCGGTGAGGCGGCCGAGCGGATCGCTGCCGGAGCGCCGCATGGCTGGCGGCTGAACAGCAGTCGGGCGGCCGGGCAAGCCGAGGCGCTTGTCTTTGACGATGTCGACATGGGGCGTGCTCAGGCCCGCCCGGAACTGCTGGGCGATGCCCTTCTCGCCCGCAAGGATGTGCCGACGAGCTATCATCTGGCCGTGGTCGTGGACGATGGGCTTCAGGGCATCACCCATGTGACGCGGGGCGAGGATCTGCGGCCTGCCACCCATCTGCATCGTCTGCTGCAGGCGCTGCTGGGCCTGCCTCCACCCATCTACCGCTTCCACCCCCTGCTGACCAACGGGCAGGGCGTGCGGCTGTCCAAGCGCGACCGTGCCACGAGCCTGCGCGACCTGCGCGCTGCGGGTGCCACGCCCGAGGGCATCAGGGAACAGCTCGGATTCGCGGGCAAAGACTGACTTCATCAAGTCGTCTGGTCATTTTTTGCTTTGGTGACTGAAAGGCAGAGGGCTTTCGTGCGTTCAGCATGAACGCCATCGGTGTCAGATCGGCCCGTTGCCACGCAACGCTGTGACGAGGGCGGGAAAATCGGGATCGTCGGGATCAAGCCGGCCGAGGCGCAGCAGACAGTCGATCACGACAGCCGGCACGTTGAACTTGAAGCGCCCGGGATCGTCGCGAAGGATCGAGGCCACCTCCTCCAGATCGAGCAGCTCGAAACCCGCGACTTCGCCATCCTCGTTCACCGGGATGAAATCCTCATCCAGCCAGAGGTCATAGACGAACAGCGCGTCCCGGCGCAGACCGCCCGGCCTCAGGCCGTCATCGAGCGCCCCGGTCGCACAGCTGTAGCCGATCACACCGACCGGCCGGGCGCGGGCGGCCATGAGGGGTGACATGCCGGCTTCCTCCCGCGCTTCCTTGAGGAGGTTGTCGGCAAGGCTCAGATCGGCCGGCTGGCCGCCTGCTACCATGTTGTCGAGCTTGCCGGGCGCGACCATCCGGTCCGCAGCCCGTGTGGCGAGCCACATCGCAACCCGGTCCTCGCCGCGCCGGACCAGCCCGTTCACATGCAGCCCGAAACTCGGCAGGCCGAGCATCGCCACCGCGGCACGGTCGATCCGCCCGAGGAGAGGGGCGCCCCAACGCTCGACAATCGGATAAGCTTCGCCCCGCCGACCCCGGATCAGGCCGAGATCGATCAGGGCCTGCACCACCTCATCGGCGCGGTGCGGATCAGGGAGATGCACCGCCTCGCCCGCATCCTGCAGCGCGGGGCATTCGGCCAGCAAGGGGCCGCGAACCCCTTTGGCCAACCGGCCGACCGGGCGCCCCGCGACCTGAAGAGGCACGAAGGCTGCCGGATCGTGCTGGTGGCAGCGTCGGATCGGCTCCAGCAACGGCGCGAGAGGACGCACAAGATCCAAGATATATTTCCTTGACAGAGGAACTTGTTCTGTTCTAGGGCTTCTCCATCACCGCCCGACCTGCGTCCGGCCCTCGGCATCCGCCCGAGGGCCTTTTTTTTGCGCGCCGCGCGGAGCCGTTCCAACCCTCAGATCGAAGGGAGGTCTTCATCCCCATGAGCTTTCTACTTCCCCAGGATGCGAATGGAAACAGCATCCAGCTGCTGCGCCCGTCCATGGCGGCGGGGGCGGCCAAGGCCATCGCCCCCGCAGGTGGCAGCCAGCGTTCTGCCGCCTTCACCACCGGGGTGGCGCGCATCACGCTCGCCGCCACGGCCGACCTGCGCTATCGCCTTGGCGACAGCACGGTGGAGGCCGCCGCGACCGATCATTTCATCGGCGCCGGCGAGCGGCTCGTCCTCGACTGCCGGGGCTTCACCCATGTCGCCGCCTTCGGGACCGGCACGCTGCATGTGACGGAGCTTGACTGATGCTGGGCTATGGCACGGGCAAGCGCGGCAGCGGTGCCGGCGGCGGGACCACCGCTGCACAGGTCGATACCAGCGCGGTCTCCAATGTCGCCTTCATCGGTGCGGATCTGGCCACGATGCTGGAGGCCATCGATGCCGGCGCCCTCACCGCCGATCTGGGCAACCGAACGATCAGCGGCGGGCGGGCCGAGATCCTTGCCGAGACGGGCGATGCCTCGGGCGCGCTGGCGCTGGCAAGCGCGACCCATGCCGGTCGTCTGGTCGTCATCACCGATCCCGATCCCGTCCGGGTGAGCCTCGACGGCCTCGCGGTGGGGGAGAGCGTGACGCTCATTCAGGGTGGCGCCGGCGCGCTGACCTGCGCGGTCGGCTCTGGCGCGCTCATCAACGGTGTGGCCGAGGCCGGTGCTGGCGAGGCCGATGTCGCGACCGCCGACGCCTGGGACATGATCTGGGTCCAGCGGCTCGACGATGATGGCGCCGCCCATCCGAGATTTCTCGTGAAGGGCGATCTCGCATGACGGGGCTGGCCCTCGCCTTCGGGCTTGCCGTTGCGGGCGCCTTCATCTGGCGCCTGCGCGGCGCCGACGATCTGGCCCTTCCCGGTCGCAAGACGCTTGCAGCACTCGCCATCGGCGGAGCGGCGGGTCTGGTGACCGGCTATGCGTGGCTCGGCCTGCTGGTGGCGTTGCCCGCGCGGCTGGCCGTGGCCATCGGTCACGGTGTCCATATGGACATGGGACGCATGCCACAGACCGCCCGCGGCGCGGGCGAGAGCTGCGACCATCGGCCGTTCACCTTCTGGCTGCCCGATTATGCCGCGGAGGATCCGCTGTGGCGGCGGCGCGCGATCGACATCGCCGGAATGTCGGTGATCGGTGCCATCCGGCACCTGCTGATCGCCCTGCCGCTGATCCCCTTCGGGCCGGTGGCAGCGCTCGTCTATGCGGGTCTCGGCCTGTTGCACGGTCCGGCCTACGCGCTGGCGCTCAGCTTGCCGGAAATCCGGGCGCGCGCACCGCTCGCCCTGCGGCCGGATCACACGCTGGGCGAGGTGCTGGCTGGCGCGATCCTGTTCGGCGGCCTCGCCTTGTGGCGCTGAGACGCTACATGCCTGTTGCATGAACGGTTTCTTCTTCGCGCTCATGCTGGCGGCCATGGCGGCCGTGCTGCTCTCGCTGGTGCTCGGCCTCGTCGCGATGGCGCGGGGCGGGGACGTCAACCGCAAATACGGCAACCGCCTGATGCAGGCCCGCGTGGTGCTGCAGGGGGCAGCCTTGCTGTTCTTCGCGCTGGCGATCTCGGCCTCCTGAAGACAGCGCGGTTTCGGCGCCGCGCTTCATTGCGCCACACCTGCCCTGCACAGGATCGACTGGATAGAGGGACCGAAAGTGCCTACATGGCGCTAACTCAGGTTTCGATGTTTCAAGAGAACGCAGGACGAGCGGCATGAAGGTTCTGGTGCCCGTGAAGCGGGTGATCGACTACAACGTCAAGGTTCGGGTGAAGGCGGATCAGAGCGGCGTCGATCTGGCCAACGTCAAGATGAGCATGAACCCCTTCGACGAGATCGCTGTCGAGGAGGCCGTGCGCCTGAAGGAAGCCGGGAAGGTCGAGGAGATCACCGTGCTCTCCGTCGGCCCGCAGCAGGCCCAGGAGACGATCCGTACCGCGCTGGCGATGGGGGCCGACAAGGGCATCCTCGTGACGACCGACGCGACGGTGGAGCCGCTGGCGGTGGCCAAGATCATCAAGACGGTGGTCGAGCGCGATGGCTATGACCTCGTGATCCTCGGCAAGCAGGCCATCGACGATGACAGCAACCAGACCGGCCAGATGCTGGGCGCGCTGCTGAACTGGCCGCAGGGTACCTTCGCCAGCAAGGTCGAGCCGGGCGAGGGCGACATCACCGTGACGCGCGAGATCGACGGCGGGCTGGAGACGGTGAAGCTCAAGCTGCCCGCGATCATCACCACCGATCTGCGTCTGAACGAACCGCGCTATGCCTCGCTTCCCAACATCATGAAGGCGAAGAAGAAGCCGATCGACGCGACGACACCGGCCGATCTCGGGGTCGATATCGCCAACCGTCTGAAGACACTGAAGGTCATCGAGCCACCGAAACGTCAGGGCGGCATCAAGGTCGAAAGCGTCCAGGAACTGGTCGCCAAGCTCAAGAACGAAGCCAAGGTCATCTGAGGGCGAGGAGCGCACACCCCATGAGCACGAAATCTCTCGTCATCGCCGAACATGACGGGTCCGCCCTGAAGGGCGCCACCCTTGTGACCGTGGCCGCTGCCCAGAAGATCGGCGGCGATATCGACATCCTCGTTGCGGGCGAGAATGCCGGCCCCGCCGCCGAGGCCGCCGCCAGGGTCCGGGGTGTCGGCAAGGTGCTGCACGCCGATGCGCCGGAATACGCCCACAATCTGGCCGAGAACCTGGCCTGGCTCATCAAGGGCCTGGCGGAGGGCTATACCCACATCCTCGCGCCCGCCACCACGACGGGCAAGAACGTCATGCCGCGGCTTTCGGCCCTGCTCGACGTCCAGCAGATCAGCGATATCAGCGGGGTCGAGAGCGACGACACCTTCCAGCGTCCGATCTATGCCGGCAACGCGATCGCGACCGTGCAGTCCAGTGATCCTGTGAAGGTCATCACGGTGCGCGGGACCGCCTTCGACCCGGCCGAGGCCGAGGGCGGCTCGGCCAGCGTCGAGAAGGTCGAGGCCCAGGGCGACAGCGGCATGTCGAGCTTTGTCGGGCAGGAGCTCAGCAAGTCCGACCGGCCCGAGCTGACGGCAGCGCGCGTGGTCGTCTCCGGCGGGCGCGGGCTCGGCTCCTCGGAGGCCTTCGACATCCTGGAGCCGGTGGCTGACAAGCTGGGGGCCGCCATCGGCGCCAGCCGGGCCGCGGTCGATGCCGGCTATGTGCCGAACGACTATCAGGTCGGCCAGACCGGCAAGGTCGTGGCACCGGAGCTCTATGTCGCGATCGGGATTTCGGGCGCGATCCAGCACCTTGCCGGCATGAAGGACAGCAAGGTCATCGTCGCCATCAACAAGGATGAGGAAGCCCCCATCTTTCAGGTCGCGGATTACGGCCTTGTCGCCGATCTGTTCAAGGCGGTTCCCGAATTCGCCGAGGAGCTTGACAAGGCCGGTTGACCTGCGCGAGGCATCGCCCTTCTCCGCAACCGGAACAACACAGGCTCCATGGACATCAAGAAGATCGGCGTGATCGGCGCCGGCCAGATGGGCGGCGGGATCGCCCAGGTCGCAGCCACCAGCGGGTTTCAAGTCCGCCTCTCCGACATTTCGGAGGAGCAGCTGGGCAAGGCCCGCTCGACCATGGAGCGTCTGCTCGGCCGTCAGGTCTCCAAGGGCCGGATCGACGAGGCCCAGCGGCTCGAGGCTCTGGACCGCATCACCAGTTCAACCAGCCTGGAGGTGATGGGTGACTGCGATCTGGTGATCGAGGCCGCGACCGAGGATGAGAGCGTCAAGCGCAAGATCTTCGCCGAGCTGATCCCCCATCTGCGCGGCGATGCGGTGATCGCCACCAACACCTCCTCGATTTCGGTGACACGGCTTGCCGCCACCACCGATCGCCCGGCGCGGTTCATCGGCATGCACTTCAT
>CAZPBH010000080.1:0-8355 GCA_964584645.1 uncultured Rhodospirillales bacterium
GGTCCGGGCATGGCGCTCAAGACCGAGATGCTGGGCCTGGCGCTGGCGCCCCAGGTCCTGATCGGCGTCGGCACGGCCGCCCTCGGCCTGCGTGCCTATGACGCGATGTTTCCGCGCGGGTCACTGCTGCGCAAGGACCATCTCGCCCTGCACCCCAAAGGTGTGCATGACCAGTTCTCGAAGGCCTTTGCCCGCACCGGGCGTGTGCAGAGCCTGCGCGCCGATGATCGCAAGCTGAGCTGGCTCGGCAGGCGCATCCATGGGCTGGTGGGCTGGGCGAGGCGCAATCCGCTGCTGGCCGGGGCCGGGGCTCTCATCGCAGGGTTCGGCTCGCCCGTGGCCATCGCCGCCGGTGCCACGGTCATGGGCCTGATGGGCCTTGATCGGTTTGCGCCGGAAATCTCGCCCTTGCGTCAGGGCCTCTTCAACAGGCTGACCGGAGCCGGGCAGCCGAGCCGGCTGGCAGCAAGCCATGAGAGCGGCTTCAGGGGTCAGGTGGTACAGCGGGGTACGCGCGCGCCCGCCCCGGTCGAGCAGGCAATCGCGCGACAGGCGACCTCCCCGGAGGGCGGTGTCGAGACCGGTGTGGAGCCGCTTGCGGATGGCGCGCGGCTGGCCGTTACCGCGGGAACCCCGCGCCAGCGGCCCGGTATCGTCTATCATCATGTTCCGGCGACACAGAAACGCGCCGAGCCCGGTCCGGAGAAGCAGGCCACCCGCACCCCCAGCATGACAATCGCACTTCAATAAGCACCAATCCCACGGGAGGGAAAACCATGGCTCAGGACACCACCGCGCCGACGGCCGCCAATATCGAGCTGCTGGTCAGCGACGAGGGCGCGGTCGCCCTGGTCTTCGACGAAATCCCCTCACCGCCGGTCGAGGCGGTCGAGATCATGCGTGACCGGCACCTGTTGCTGACCCGTGAGGGCGGCAGTGTCGACCGGCTCGACATTCCCGTGCACGAGACGCTGCTGCCCGAGGTGATGGCAGCGCGCGAAGCCCTGATCGTCACCCTGCTGGACCGGGGCGATGCGGCACCGCCCGAACAGCTGGACGAGTATGTCGTGCCGCTTCACCCGGCCGCCTCGGAAGACGCCGGCGACATGCGCTGAGCGGGCGGGGCCGTGCCGGCGGCGCAGGGCAGCCGGGCTCGCAGCCGCACCCACCCGCCCCTACATGGCTGACCAAGAAAAGCGCAACACAGGGAGAGGTCAGCTCCGCCATGGTCGGCATCACCAGTTTCGGCGCCTATGTGCCGCGTTATCGTTTGCAGCGTTCTACCATCGCCGCGGCCAACACCTGGCACAATGCGGGGCTCAAGGGTCTCGCCAAGGGTGAGCGCGCGATGGCCAATTGGGACGAGGATTCGGTCACCATGGCCGTGGAGGCTGCGCGCGACGGGCTTACAGGCGTGAACCGGGAGGCGGTGACGGGGGTGTTTCTCGCCTCGACCAGCCTGCCTTTCGCCGATCGCGCCCAGGCCGGCATCTGTGCCGCCGCCCTCAACCTGCGCGAGGATATCCAGACGCTCGACTTCACCAGCAGCCAGCGGGTCGGCACCAGCGGGCTGATCGCAGCCCTGCAGGCGGCCGAGTCGAGCGGCGGGCCGGTGTTGTTCCTCGCCAGCGATCATCGCCGCATGAAGCCGGGCTCGGAGGGCGAGATGCAGCAGGGCGACGGCGCGGCCGCGCTCGTGCTGGGCGGCAACGCGCCCGATATCGCCCATGTGCTGGCCACGGTCAGCCACGCCCATGATTTCGTCGATCATTATCGCGGTGCCGATCAGGAATTCGACGAGGGCTGGGAGACACGCTGGATCCGCGATGACGGCTACGGCAAGCTCGTGCCGCCGGTCGTCAAGGCGGCACTCGAGAAGGCCGGCATCGACGGCGGCTCGATCACCCATTTCTGCATGCCTTGCGTCTTCAAGGGTGTCGCCAACAAGATCGCCAAGAGGGCAGGCATGCCCGATACGGCGGTGCGCGACAACCTGATGGCCGTGATGGGCGAGGCCGGCACGGCGCATGCCATGATCATGCTGGTCGACGCCCTGCAGGACGCCCGGCCCGGCGACAGGATCATGGTGGTCGGCTTCGGCCAGGGCGTGGACGCCCTGATCGTCGAGGTGACGGACGCCATCCACAACCTGCCGGCGCGCAAGGGTGTGAAGGGTTTCCTCAAGCGCCGCAAGGAAGAGACCAACTACTTCAAGTACCTCGCCTTCAACCATCTGATCGAGGTCGAAAAGGGCAAGCGCGGCGAGCAGGACAACATGGCGATCCTGACCGCCCAATGGCGCAATCACAAGGCCGTGCTGGGTCTGGTCGGCGGCAAGTGCCGGGAGACGGGCGTGATCCAGTTCCCGCCCTCGCGCTATTCGGTCAATCCGCAGAACCACAGCCTCGACACGCAGGAGGATTACCCCCTCGCCGACGTGCCGGCAAAGATCATGAGCTTCACGGCCGACAACCTTACCTACACCCCCGAACCGCCGGCGCATTACGGCATGGTGGTGTTCGAGGAAGGCGGCCGGATGATGGCCGATTTCACCGATGTCGATCCCGATACGGTGCAGGTCGGGCAGCAGATGCGCATGGTCTTCCGCATCAAGCGAATCGACGAGCGGCGCGGCTATCACCATTATTTCTGGAAGGCCGTTCCGGCGGTCGACCCCAGCGAAGCGGCATAAGCCCAGCCACAACGACACCAGGGAGAATCCAACCATGGCCAACGGAATCAGGGACAAGGTCGCCATCCTCGGCATGGGCTGCGCCAAGTTCGGCGAGCGCTTCGATGCCGAGGCCGATGATCTGATGGTCGAGGCCTTCGAGGAGGCCGTGAAGGACGCCGGGATCGAGCGCAAGCAGATCGACGCCGCCTGGCTTTCGACGGCGTTCGAGAACGTCAATGTCGGCCCCTCGGCGATCCCGCTCGCCAAGGCGCTGCGCCTGCCCTACATCCCGGTCACGCGGGTCGAGAATTTCTGCGCTTCCGGAACCGAGGCGTTCCGCGGTGCCGTCTATGCGGTCGCCAGCGGGGCGGCCGATATCGCGCTCGCGGTCGGGGTGGAGAAGCTCAAGGACACCGGCTATGGCGGGCTGCCCGCACGCACCCGCGGCACGATGTTCGACATGGTCGGCCCGAACGGGTCGGCCCCCGGCAATTTCGCCCAGCTCGGCTCCGCCTATCAGGCCAAGCACGGCAAGAGCCGCGACGAGCTGAAGGCTGCGATGGCCCATATCTCGGTCAAGAGCCATGATAACGGGGCAAAGAACCCGAAGGCCCATCTGCGCAAGCCGATCACCGACGAGCAGGTCCTGAACGCCCCGATCATCGCCGAGCCGCTGGGCCTGTTTGATTGCTGCGGGGTGTCCGATGGCGCGGCCGCGGCCATCGTCACCACGGTCGATATCGCGAAAGCGCTGAAGGCCAATCAGGACCTCGTCACCGTCAAGGCGCTGCAGCTTTCGGTCTCCAATGGCGAGGAAAGCCAGTACAACGGCTGGGACGGCAGCTATTTCAAGACGACGCGTGAGGCCGCGCGGCGCGCCTATGCCGAGGCCGGCATCCAGAACCCGCGCGAGGAAATCAGCCTCATCGAGGTGCATGACTGTTTCAGTGTCACCGAGCTGGTGACGATGGAAGATCTGTTCATCAGCCCCGAAGGTGGTGCGATCAAGGACGTGCTCGACGGCTTCTATGATGCCGATGGCACGGTGCCCTGCCAGATCGATGGCGGTCTGAAATGCTTTGGCCATCCGATCGGCGCCAGCGGCCTGCGGATGATCTACGAGAACTATCTGCAGATGCTGGGCCGGGCGGGTGAGCGCCAGCGCCAACAGCAGCCGCGCTTCGGGCTCAGCCACAATCTGGGCGGCATGCCGATGGAAAACGTGTCCTCCATCGCGATTGTCGGGCTGCACGGCGCCTGAGCGGGCATGACGCAATGTCAAAAGGCCGGGGCTTGCGCTCCGGCCTTTTTCATGCAGCTCACCCCAGATCGTAGAGCAGCAGCTCGGCCGCTTGCGTGACCTCGATGGTGAGGGTGGGGACGTCCTCCACCGCCGCGCCATCGCCGGCCTCCAGCCGCTCGCCATTCAGCACCACAGCACCCCGTGCCACCTGCAGCCAGGCGCCGCGGCCGGCGGCAAGGCTGTGGGTCAGCGTGCTGCCCGCCTCGGCCCGGGCGACATAGAGCCGGGCATCGGCGTTGATGGTCAGGGCGCCCTCCCGCCCCTCGGGATCGACCGCCAGCACCCAGCCCGGCGAGGGGCCCCCGTTCAGGAACGCCTTCTGCTGATAGCCGGGGGTCACGCCCTGCCGTGAGGGGATCACCCACATCTGCAGGAAATGCGTGTCGCTGTCCTGCGCGTGGTTGTACTCGGAATGCATGACCCCGGTGCCGGCACTCATCAGCTGCACCTCACCCGGCAGGATGGCCGCGCCATTGCCCATGCTGTCCTTGTGCGCCAGCGCGCCGTCGAGGACATAGCTGATGATCTCCATGTCCCGATGGCCATGGGTGCCGAAACCCGAACCGGGCCGGATGCGATCCTCGTTGATCACCCGCAAGCCCCGGAAGCCCATGTGCTTAGGGTCCATGTACTGGCCGAAGGAAAAGCTGTGGCGGCTGTCCAGCCAGCCGAAATCGGCCTTCCCGCGATCTTCGCCCTTGCGTACCTCGATCATCTCTCTGGTCTCCTTTCTCGTGGCGACCCTTTGCCTCTGGCGGCGTTGCCCCTCGTGACTGCGACAGAGATGGCGCAGGCACAAAAATCAACAATCAGCTTGTTTTTCACTATTCTGTTTCCTATCTGGAAAAAATGGACCGGTTCGAGAGTTACCGCGCCTTTGTGGAGGTGGCCGAGGCGGCGAGCTTCACCCAGGCCGCGCGCCGGCTGGCGCAATCGAAATCCAGCATCTCCAAGGCGGTGGCCGCGCTGGAGGATGATCTGGCGGTGCGCCTGTTCCATCGCACCACAAGACGGCTGAGCCTGACCGAGGCCGGCGCGGCCCTGCTGCCGCGCGCGCGGGAGGTGCTGGACCGGGTGGCCGAGGCCGAGAGCTTTCTGGCGGCCGCCGCGGAAAGCCCGCGCGGCACGCTCCGGGTCGCGGCCCCGCTCAGCTTCGGGCTGCAGCGCCTCGGCCCCCTGCTGCCCGGTCTGCTGGCCTCCTGCCCCGATCTGAAGATCGAGCTGATGCTGGAGGATCGCCGGGTCGATCTGGTGGAGGAAGGCGTGGATGTGGCCCTGCGTGTCGGTCATCTGGCCGATAGCAGCCTGAAGGCGCTGAGGCTGGGGGCGGCACGCATGCGCCTGGTCGCCGCGCCCGGCTTCATGCAGGGGCGCGACCTGCCGCATGACCCCGACGCCCTCGCGGGCTGGCCGGCCTTGCTTTACAGCACCGGTACGGGCGTGGAGAGCTGGACCTTCAGCCGGGGGGACGACAGCCGGACGCTGCGCCCGGAATCACGCCTCGTCGCCAATAATGGCGATGTTCTGCGTGATGCGGCCATCGCCGGCCTCGGCCTCGCCCGCCTTCCGGGTTTCCTTGTCGATGAGGCGCTGGCGGCCGGCACGCTGACAGAGCTCCTTGCCGACTGGCAGCCCGAGCCCCTGCCGATCCATGCGCTCTATCCGCCGGGTCCGCATCAGCCGCTCAAGCTGCGGGCCTTTCTCGATCACCTGCGCACCCATTTTCGTGATGGTGCGCCCGCATGAGCCTGATCATCGGGCTGCCGGCGCTGGCGGCCGCCCTGGCCTCGGCCTGCGCCTTCTCGGCCTTCGATGCGCTGCGCAAGCGCGCGGCAGACGGGCTGGGGGCGCTGCCGCTGCTGTTCTGCCTCACCCTCCTGCAATGGCCGTTCTATATCGCCTGGGCGCTGGTGGTGCAGGATTTCACCCTCAGCCGCGCCTATCTGCTGCCGGGCGCACTCAGTCTCGCGGTCGGGTTCTCGGCGAATTTCCTGTTTCTGGCGGCGATCAGCCGGTCCCCGCTGTCGAAGACCATTCCGGTGCTCTCGCTCACACCCGGCGGCACCGCGCTGTTCGGCTGGCTCATCCTCGGCGAGGATCTGGCCCTGCTGCAATGGCTGGGCATCGGCCTTTCGGTCGGCGGGATCGTCTTCCTGAACCTGCCGAAGCGGGATGGCAATGGCGATCCGCCCGGACCGCTGCAGGCCCTGCGCGGCTTTCTGGCGGAACCCGGCATGCCGCTGATGGCGGTGGTCGCGCTGATCTGGTCCATCAGCGGGCCGATCGACAAGGTGGCCCTGCAGGCCGCCAGCCCCTCGACCCATGCGGTGATCCAGATGGGCATCATCGCGGTCGGTCTGGCGGTCGTGCTGGCCCTGCGCGGCGAGCTTGGCCAGCTGCGCCAGATCAGGAAACCGCTGACCGTGCTTGCGGCCGGGGCGATGGGGGCAGCGGCCTGGGGCTCCCAGCTCCTGGCCTTCAGTCTCGCCCCGGTGGCGCTGGTGGAGACCATCAAGCGCGTCATCGGCAATCTGAGTGCGCTGATCGCCGGCCGGCTGTTCTTCGGTGAGCCCTTCGATGCGGCCAAGATCGCCGGGATCGTGCTGATGTGCGCCGGTGTCCCGATGGTGCTGCTGGCCTGAGGCGAGCACCCCTGCTACATCCTTGGCCCCGTGAACCTGCTCGAACCTCCGCCGATCCTCCCTGCCGAGGGGGCCGAACCCGCCAGCCGGCCGGGCGATCCCCTGCGCTGCCTCTTCGTCGACGCGCTGGGGGCCACCCGGCTCTATGCGCGGCCCCGGCGCCGTCTGATCGCCTGGCGGCAAGACGAGGTGCCGGGCGTGCTGAAGGCCCTCGATGACGCGCTGGCCGAGGGCCATCACATCGCGGGCTGGCTGGCCTATGAGGCTGCACCCGCGCTTGATCCGGCGATGCGGGTGCGCGTGCCCGCGAGCGGACCGCTTGCCGATTTCGGCCTGTTCGGACCGCCCGAGGAGGGCCGCTTCGAGGTGGAGGGGGAAAGCTGTTCCATCGAGGCGGTCATCCCCGCCCTCGATGCGGCGACCCATGCCCGTCAGCTTGGCCGGGTGCGTGAGCTGATCGCGGCGGGCGAGGTCTATCAGATCAATCTGACCTTCCCCATCGACTTTCACACCGCCGCACCGCCGGAGATCCTCTTTGCCCGCCTGCGCGCGGCCCAGCCGACCGCCTATGGCGCATGGATCGACCGGGGCGGGGAAGGGCATATCCTCTCCCTCTCGCCCGAGCTGTTCTTCGAGACCGGGCCTGCAGGCTCGATCCATGTGCGTCCGATGAAGGGGACCGCACCCCGCGGCGCCTCGCCCTCTGCCGATGCAGCCCTTGCCACGGCCCTGGCCGGGGATGCCAAGAACCGGGCCGAGAACCTGATGATCACCGATCTGATGCGCAACGATCTGGGCCGGATCGCGCGGCCCGGCTCGGTCGAGGTGCCCTCGCTGTTCCGCATCGAGACCCATGCGACCCTGCACCAGATGACGAGCGAGGTGCGCGCCCGGCTGCGCGAGGAGGTCCGGCTCTCCGACATCTTCGCCGCGCTGTTTCCCTGCGGCTCGGTGACCGGCGCGCCCAAGATCCGGGCGATGCACTGGATCGCGGAGATCGAGGCCGCCCCGCGCGGTCCCTATTGCGGCGCGATTGGCTGGGCGGCCCCGGATGGGCGCGCGCGTTTTTCGGTACCGATCCGCACCGCGACCCTGGATGCCAGGGGGCGGGGTCGCCTCGGCGTCGGCTCGGGCCTGGTCTGGGACAGCGAGGCCGGCAGCGAATATGACGAATGTCTGGTGAAGGCGCGGTTCCTGCTGGCCGCCGACGCGCCCTTCAGCCTGATCGAGACGATGGGCTGGCGCCCAGGCGAGGGCGTGGCGTTCTGGCCCGAACACAAGGCACGTCTTGCCCGCTCGGCGCGGCGGTTTGGCTTTCCGCTCGACCTCATGGATGTGGAGCGTCGTCTCGACGCGCTCATGGCCGCCCTGCCGGCAACACCTCACCGCCTGCGGCTGACGCTGGACGCTCGCGGCGCGGTCGAGATCACGGCGGCACCCTTCACCCCGGCCGGGGCGGGTGTCGTGCAGCGCTGCCTGCTGGCCGAGGCACGGGTGATGGCCGGCGACCTCTTCCTGCAGCACAAGACGACACGCCGGGCACTCTACGACACGGCCCATGCAGGCGCGGCCAAGAGGGGCTTCGACGAGGTGCTCTTCCTCAACCAGCATGGCCGTCTCGCCGAGGGTAGCCGCACCAATCTGTTCGTGGAGGACGAGGCCGGGCAGCTGCTGACCCCGCCCGTGGCCGAAGGCGCCCTGCCGGGGGTGCTGCGGGCGCGCCTGCTGGCCGAGGG
>CAZPBH010000081.1:0-8333 GCA_964584645.1 uncultured Rhodospirillales bacterium
CGGCCGGACGATGCTGCCAGCCCCGGCCCGCGCCGACGCCCCGACCAGCACCGCGAAACCGCCCACCGCCCATCGCACGCGCCCCGGCCGGTCGGCGCGCAGGAGTGCCCATCCATGACCTTCACCCATGGCCCGGACGGGCATGACCGCTTCGAGGTGCTGTACGCCAGCGATGCCGACGCCGCACCCGAGCCCGCCGGGGCCATGCGGTTTGCGTCCGATTTCAGGCTCGATGTCATCGAGGGCAGCGGACCGCTGACCGACTATCTGGAGCGTGTGGCCGCCGATCTGAACGCGCAGCCCGCCCTGACCCTGCCGATCCCCGGCAGCCATCCGCACACGGCACGTATCGCGGTCGATCGCGAAGATCCCGACTTTCCCCATGCGGTGCGCTACCGGCTCGCGGCCTTCTATGGGCTCATCATGCCGCCGGTGGCGCGCCTGAACGGCTGAAGCAGGGCGGTCAGAAGCGATCCGCTCTAGATCGGATCGCGTTCAGATTGAACGCGTGAATCCGCTCTAACTTATTATAAAGCTAGACAAATTATCCGATCAGATGATTCCATCTGATCGGAATTTGCTCTAGCCCGGGCCTTCCCTTTCCCGATTGGCGCGATCGGCTTCAAACAGCTCTTCCAGCTGCTTGCGGCCGGCGAGCGAGGCGTGGACCCAGCTTTTCTCGTCGCGGTGATGGCCGTAGATCTCGCGCAGGATGCGCTGATCATGCGTGCGGAACAGCTGGGCGGCATCGCGCGCCTCGCCGATCGGCACGCCGAGGGCATGCAGGGCGTCGGTTGCGAGTTCGAGGGCACCGGCAAAGGTCTCCCGCGTGACGTCGTGCACGCCGAGATCCCAGAGCTTGTAGAGGTGCTGGCGATTGCGTGCGCGGGCGAGCACGCGCAGTTGCGGGAAGTTGGCGCGCGCTGCCTCGGCGATGCGGAGGCTGGCCTCGACATCATCGACCGCGATCAGCAGCACCTGCGCATGCTCGGCCCCGGCGGTGCGCAAAAGGTCGAGCCGCGCGGCATCGCCGAAATAGACGCGATTGCCGAAACGCTGGACGAAATCGACATGATCCGGATCGATGTCGAGGGCGGTGAACGGCACCTTGCGGGCGGCCAGCAGGCGCCCGGTGATCTGGCCCACCCGCCCGAAGCCGGCGATGATGATACGCGGCGCATCCGGCATGTCGGTGTCATAGGCTCTGGCCGATGCCTTGCCGCCCCGGCCGTCCGCGATCATCAGGAATATCTTGTAGAGCAGCGGGGTGAGCGCCATCGAGACGGCAACGGCGGCGATCAGCAGATCGGCGAGCGCCCCCGCAACCAGCCCGAGCCCGGCCGCGGTGCCGAAGATCACGAAGGCGTATTCCCCGCCCTGACCGATGGAAGCCGCCAGCCCGAAGGCGTCGCGCGGGCTCTGGCGCAGCATCAGGGCGACCGCGATCAGGATCAGCGCCTTGCCTGCCAGCATCGCCGCCGTCAGCGCCAGCACCGGGCCCGGCGAACCCAGCACCAGCGGCCAGTCGACCGTCATCGCCACCGTCATGAAGAACAGGCCCAGCAACAGGTCGCGAAAGGGCGCGATATCCGTTTCGAGCTGATGGCGATATTCCGAACCGGCCAGCAGCACCCCCGCCATGAAGGCACCCAGGGCTGCCGACAGGCCCACCTGATTGAACAGCAGGGCCAGGGCGACGATCACCAGCAGCGCCATGGCGGTGAACATCTCTGTCTGATGGACACGCGCCATCTGCCGCAGGACAAAGCGCAGGCCGGGCCGCCCGAGGAGGATGACCGCGAAGATGGTCCCGAAGGCGACCGCCACGCCCTCGACCACCGCCGCCGGATCGAGTACCGCACCCACAGCCGCGAGGATGGGCACGATGACGAGCAGCAGCACCGCCGCCAGATCCTGAAACAGCAGGATGCCGAAGGCCATCCGGCCATGCGGCGTGCCGATCGTCCTGTTCTCGGCCAGCAATTGCAGACCGAGCGGGGTGGAGGAGAGCGCCAGCCCGAAACCCACCACCATGGCCACCGGCAGGCTGAGGCCCAGCACCCAGGCTAGCGCCCCGCCGGCAAGGCCGGTCAGCACAACCTGCAGCGAGCCCGCCACAAAGACCGCCTGACGCATGGTGCGCAGACGCGCCGGCGCCAGTTCCAGCCCGATCACGAACAGCAGCAGCGCCACACCGAATTCGGCGACGGTCAGGATGCTCTGCGGGTCATCGACCAGACCCAGCACGCTGGGGCCGAGCACGACCCCGGCTGCGAGATAGCCCACGATGGCGCCGAGCCCCAGCCGCTTGGCGACCGGCACGGCGACCACCGCTGCCAGCAGGAACACGGCGGCCAGCTGCAGGAACCCCATCAGGTGCGTCTCCCCGAAAGCCGGGCCATGCTCAGCTGACGGCGCGCCAGATGTCGTCCTGGGTCTCCGGCATGTCGCGGCCGGTCGTCTCTTCGAGGTCCTTGCGCAGGATGCGCAGGAGCCGTTCGATCATCTCCATGCGTGCCGCCTGCCGTTCGGCATCGGCGGCGGGGTCGGGGCGATAGGCGTTCACCCGCCCGCGGTCCAGCACCCCGGCCTCGTCCAGCAGCCGTTCCAGCGTGTCGATCCGGTCGCGCGCGACGCTCAGCTCGGCCGCCATGGCAAAGACGATGTTCAGCAGCTTGTCGATGGCGGGGTCAGAGAAATATTTCGGCCGCTTGCCCTTGGCGGTGCGGGCCATGGTGATCGACGGCGCTTCCGCGCCCGCCTGCGTCTCATCTTCGGCGGCCATGCGCCTGCCTCCCTTGCTGGCTGGAGTTCGGGGTGTCGGGCGCTCAGGCGGTCTCGATCAGCTCGATCAACTCGCCCGCCGCCCCGGTCGTGACGGCCACCCGCGCGCCGCCATGGATCGGGTCGTCGAGCACGACCGGCGGGCTGAGGAAGGGCACCTCAAGCCCCTCCAGGCTTTGAATCGCAAAGCCGACCATCGCGTTGCCCGGCGGCAGATAGCCCGGTGTTCCGGGCCGCTGCGTCGCCGTCGGGGGAAACTGGTCGATCTCGATCAGGCACTGATCGGCGAGCGCCACGGTGGAGAGCGTATGCTTGGTGTCGGGGTCCAGCCCATGCGGGCGCGAGAGCACCGTGACCCGTGTGGTGAAGGGCGGCGAGGCCGGCCGGCCGAATTTCGTCTCGTAGAAGCTCGTCATCGCCGGCAGGTCGGGCCCGCCGAGAATGGCGACGAAAGTCCGGTCCACCTTCTCTTCCGTCATCGGCAGGTCGAAGCCCGGCACTTCTTCCTCGACATGGGTCATGTAGACCATCTCGCCGGCCGCGCCGATGGCCTGGAAGGCGCTGATCTTGTCGGTGAAGTCGAATTGCAGCACCGCAGGCGGCCCGACGATGTCGAACGGCCCGTCCTTTATCGCCTCGGCCAGCTCGTAGATGTCCTTGCAGATGATCTCGAAGGAGGCCCAGCCATGGCTCATCATCGGGGCATAGCCCGGCACATGCGGGCCCTCGACAAAGCGCAGATAGGAGGCGCCGCCGCCGGCGCTCTGCAGATAGACCATCCGCGCCCCCACCGTCGCCGGGGCGCCCCACAGCCCGGCCTCGGCCGCGCTGACGGTCGTCTCATGGGCGCGCTTCAGGCCGAACCAGCGCTCATAGGCCTCCACCGTGCGGTCGAGATCGGGGGCGGTGACCGTACAGATGACGATTCGGCCCAGCGGGGCAGCAGCCATGGGAGCAACCTTTCCTTGCAACGCGTCCTTGCAATCGCGACCTGCGCGGGATACCCCACGCAGAGACGGTTAATCAAGGATGTGGCGCGCCTTGCCCCGCTGGACAGGACGCCCCCGGACCCTTCATGACAGCCGAACAGGACCAGCCATCCCTTCAGCCCGGGCCCGCGCCCGAGCCCGCCCCCCTTCCCGAGGGCACCCTGCGCCCCGGTCTGGCGGAGCAGCTGGGCGACGGGCTTTCGAGCCTCGTGACCAGCCTTGGCGAGGCGCTGGCAGGGCTGTTTACCGGGCTGGTCAGCCTGGCCGGGCTGCAGGACCTCGACGGGCTGGGGTGGATCGGCGCGGCCTCCGGCCTGATCCTGTTCTGGTTCGCCGCCAAAAGCCTTTACCGGCGGGCGATCATCACCGCCGCGCTGCAGGCGGCGCTGGGCCTCGCGATCCTGCTGGCGGCCCTGGGGCGGGCGTGAGGGGGCGTGCCTGCAAAAAAAAAGCTCCGGGCGGGCTTGTGATCGCCCGAAATCCCGGAGCTGCCGGTAAACCGGTCTTCCAAGCCCGATGCCGAAGCAGAGCGGGAACGACATTAAAATACGCATGTGATTAGGGGGCGTCAATCAACCCCAACGCATAGCGCACCCCCTCCATGATTTTTTGCATGTCCGAGTCTGGCATTTTGAAAGTTTCGTAGCGTCTTTTGCCATTCCTCGATTTGGTCTTCACGCGATCCAGCCTGCTGAGCGAGACGGTATTGATCATGTCGCACTTGGCCCAAACGGGTGCTCTCGCAGGAGGATAAGCGCCTTCACTGAGCCGATGATGATAGGGTTCGACAGGATATGGTGGGGTCGTACTAAGGGGGATGACCGTGCAAAGTGACTGGCGGCTTCGAAGGCGCGGCGAGATTACCACAGCAGGCCTTTTCTTCACCATTTCGGGCGGCACAAAGCCTGTTGTAAAATCGCAGATGAGGACAGTGCCAAAAGCTGGATGAAAATGGAGCGACAACAGATAGCCCTATACCAAGTCTTTAACGTCAACCCTCACCCGTGCTCGCCCGCTGAGAGGTACATCGCCCGCAGCAGGCGCAGGCGCAGGGCGTTCAGCTTGATGAAGCCATCGGCGTCGCGCTGGTCATAGACGCTGTCTTCCTCGAAGGTCACATGGTCGGCGGAATAGACGCTGATCGGGGCCTTGCGGCCGGTGACGATCACATTGCCCTTGTAGAGCTTGAGGCGCACCGTGCCGGTGACGTTCTTCTGCGTGGCGTCGATCAGGGCCTGCAGCGCCTCACGCTCGGGCGCGAACCAGAAGCCGTTATAGATGAGCTTGGCATAGCGCGGCATCATCTCGTCCTTCAGGTGCATGCTCTCCCGGTCGAGCGTGATGCTCTCGATGGCGCGATGGGCGTGCCAGAGGATGGTGCCACCGGGGGTTTCATAGACGCCCCGGCTCTTCATGCCGACATAGCGGTTCTCGACGATGTCGATCCGGCCGACCCCGTGCTTGCCGCCGAGCTCGTTGAGCCGGGTCAGCAACGCGGCGGGGCTGAGGGCCTCCCCGTTCACCGCCACCGCATCGCCGGCCTTGAAGTCGATGGTGATCTCTTCCGGCGTATCGGGCGCAGCCTCGGGCGCCACGCTGCGCTGGAACATGTCCTCATCCGGCCCGACCCAGGGGTCTTCCAGCGCCTTGCCCTCAAAAGAGGTGTGCAGCAGGTTGGCGTCGATGGAATAGGGCGCCTCGCCGCGCTTGTCCCGGGCGATGGGGATGCCGTGAGCCTCGGCATAGGCGATCAGCCGGGCGCGGCTGTTCAGGTCCCATTCCCGCCACGGGGCGATCACGCGGATGCCGGGCTCCAGCGCATAGTACCCAAGTTCGAAGCGCACCTGATCATTGCCCTTGCCGGTCGCCCCATGGCTGACGGCATCGCCGCCGACGGCGCGGGCGATCTCGATCTGCCGCTTGGCGATCAGCGGCCGGGCGATGGCAGTGCCCAGGAGATAGGTGCCCTCATAGAGCGTGTTGGCCCGGAACATCGGAAAGACGAAATCGCGCACGAATTCCTCGCGCAGATCGTCGATGAAGATATGCTCCGGCTTCACGCCGAATTGCAGCGCCTTCTCGCGCGCCGGGCCGAGCTCCTCCCCCTGGCCGAGATCGGCGGTGAAGGTCACGACCTCGCAGCCATAGGTCTCTTCCAGCCATTTCAGGATGACAGAGGTATCGAGCCCGCCGGAATAGGCCAGCACGACGCGTTTCACAGGCGCGGTCATAGGGTCAGAACACTCCGAGCGAAGGGATGGATCAGGAAAGCGGCGGACGATAGGGCCAGCCCGGCCGCAACGTCAAACGCGTTCGGATCAGACCCGTTCGGCGCGGAACGGGCGTGCCAGCAGCGCCTGCAGGGTGTCGGCCAGCGGGGCGCCATGGTTGATGATCGCATCGACCGCCTGCGTGATCGGCATCTCCACCCCCAGCCGGTTGGCGAGCGCCATGGTCGCCGCCGCCGTCTTGACCCCTTCGGTGACCGCGCGGCGTCCGGCCAGCACCTCCTCAGCCCGCTGGCCTGCCCCGATGGCGGCCCCGAAGCTGTAATTGCGCGACTGGGTCGAGGCGCAGGTGAGGCTCAGATCACCCAGCCCCGACAGGCCCATGAAGGTGGCCGGATCGGCCCCCAGCGCGGCCCCCAGCCGGGCGATCTCGGCCAGCCCCCGGGTGATCAGGGCCGCACGGGCATTGTCGCCGAGCCTCATCCCGTCGGTGATGCCGGCGGCGATGGCGATCACGTTCTTGACCGCCCCGCCGACCTGAACGCCGATCAGGTCCTGTCCCGCATAGGGCCGGAAGGTGGGCGTGCCGAGGCTGGCGATCAGCCGGTCGACCAGCACCGGGTCCTCGCCCGCAAGCGTCAGCGCGGTCGGCTGGCCGCGCGCGACCTCGATGGCGAAGGTCGGGCCGGAGAGCACCAGGACAGGATGAGCCGGGGCGATTTCGGCCAGCACGGCGCTCAACAGCCGCCCTTCGGGCAGGACGAGCCCCTTGGCGGCGATCACCAGCGGGGTCGGTGCCGCCAGATGGCGGGCCAGCCGGCTCGCGATCCCGGCGATGTGCTGGGCGGGGGTGACCAGCAGGATCGCCTCCGAGGCTGCCAGATCGGCCAGATCGGCAGTGCCCCGGATCCCGGCTTCCAGCCGAACGCCCGGCAGGTAGACCGGGTTTTCGCCCTCGGTGGCGATGGCGGCGGCGATCTCGGGCTCATGCGCCCAGAGCGTCACCTCCCGCCCCGCACGGCGGGCCGCAAGGGCGAGCGCGGTACCCCACGCGCCGGCCCCCACCACACCGATCCGCCGGATCGGAGTCAGCGATTCGTTGCCATGTGAATCACGATTCGTTTCACTCACGCCTTCGCCCCCTTCGTGCCGTCCACCCCGCCGAGGCGCGGGTCGGCTGTCGCATCCAGGGGCCAGCGGGGCCGGGCAGCGAAGTCGAGCCCGTCGGTCAGCCCGAGGCGCAGGCGCTCCAGCCCCGCCCAGGCGATCATCGCGGCGTTATCGGTGCACAGCTTGGGCGGCGGCGCGTCGAAATACAGCCCCTGCTCGTGCGCCAGATGCGCCAGCCGGTCGCGCAGATGCCGGTTGGCCGCCACCCCGCCGGCGACGATCAGCGCATCGCCATGAGGGTGCAGGCGCCTGAAGATCGCCATCGCCCGGCGGGTCCGGTCGATCAGGCAATCGCCGATGGCCGTCTGCAGGCCGAGCGCCAGATCCTCGACAGTCTCGGGCGCCATGGCGGCGGGGCCACCCTGCTGCTCGACCACCCGGCGCACCGCTGTCTTCAGGCCGGAGAAACTGAAATCGCAATCCGGGCGCCCCAGCATCGGGCGCGGCAGCCCGAAGCGGTTCGGGTCGGCATGGCGCCGGGCTGCGCGGCTGGCTGCGGCCTCGATTCTGGGTCCGCCCGGATAGCCGAGCCCCATCAGCTTGGCCGCCTTGTCGAAGCACTCGCCCGCCGCGTCGTCGATGGTGGTGCCCAGACGGCGATAGTCGCCCACCCCCTCGACGATCAGCAGCTGGCAATGCCCGCCCGAGACCAGCAGCAGCAGATAGGGGTAGGCGAGCGGGTCATCGGCATCGCTCGTCAGACGGGCCGTCAGCGCGTGGCCTTCCAGATGGTTGACCGCGATGAAGGGCAGATTGCGGGCCAGCGCCATGGCCTTGGCGAAGGTGAGCCCGACAAAGACCCCGCCGATCAGCCCCGGCCCGGCGGTCGCGGCGATGGCCGAGATATCCTCAAAGCCGAGCCCGGCCTCAGCCAGCGCATCGGCCACCAGCCCGCGCAGATGCACCAGATGCGCGCGCGCGGCGATTTCCGGCACCACCCCGCCATGTGCGGCATGCTCGGCCACCTGGCTGACCAGCCGGTTGGCGAGGATGCGGTGATCCTCGTCGACGATGGCGGCCGCCGTCTCGTCGCAGCTTGTCTCGATACCCAGCACGATCATGATGGGCTGCCTTGTAGGCGATTTCGTCGCGCGGTGAAACGCCAACCGCGCGTTGCGGTCAGGCCGCCCGGGCGTTACCAAGGGCCGGTGAGCACCTCACC
>CAZPBH010000082.1:0-8317 GCA_964584645.1 uncultured Rhodospirillales bacterium
GCGACATCGAGGCCGGGATGGCCAAGCTCTTGGGCGCGCGCGTTGCCTGGACGAATGCCGACAACGCGCTGCAGGTCCATGGCGGCAACGGCTATGCGCTGGAATATCCGATCAGCCGCGTGCTGTGCGATGCCCGCATCCTGAACATCTTCGAAGGCGCGGCCGAGATCCAGGCCCAGGTCGTGGCGCGCGGCCTTGTCGGCCGCACCAACTGACCCTCACCTCCAACGCGGAGTTTTCGATCATGGCTGAAGAAAAGGTCCAGTTTGGCGCCGGCTGTTTCTGGAGCGTGGAACAGGCTTTCCGGCAGATCCCGGGCGTGCTCGACGCGCCCGCAGGTTACGCCGGAGGTCATCTCGAGCACCCGAGCTACGAGCAGGTGTGCAGCGGGACGACCGACCATGCCGAAGTCGTCGAGGTGACCTACGATCCCGACCGGGTCAGCTTCACCCAGCTCCTCAAGGTCTTCTTCGCGATCCATGATCCGACCCAGATGAACCGTCAGGGCTGGGACATCGGCACGCAATATCGCTCGGCCATCTTCTTCACCACCGAGGAACAGCGGGTGCTGGCCCAGGCGATGAAGGACGAGCTGATCGCCGCCGGCCATCGGGTGGTGACCGAGATCACGCCGGCCAGCCTGTTCTGGCGCGCCGAAGAGTACCATCAGCGCTATAACGAAAGGCATGGCCGCACCTGCCGACCGCTCCCGCCCGAGCTGTTCGCGGCAGAGTAGACAGCGCGCCCCTGCGATCCCCTTGAACAAAGGGGCTTTTGAGAGGGCAAGGCTTGGTGTTTAATTTCCCCGGATCCGCATCGTCGTTCACATGATGAAGAACGGCGAAAGGCAGCGGCGCTTCAGGGGGGTACACCATGGCACGATCACAGAACGACGCGATGACCGGCCTGCTTGATCAGGCCTGGCGCAATGCACGCAAGCGCATCTCGGCCGAGGAGCGCGCCATCGACCGTGCGTGGGTCGAGGCCCAGGCCGAACGCCAGGGCTGGCGCTGTGTGATGAGCGGCCTTCCCTTCTCCGACGAAACCTTCGAGACCGCGCTGATCAAGCGGCCCTACGCGCCGTCGATCGACCGCAAGGACCCCTCGCGTGGCTATGATCCCGACAACTGCCAGCTGATCGCCACCGCGGTCAATTTCGCCAAGGGGCAATGGACGCTGGGCGCGCTGGTCGAGGTGGCGCATGGCATCGTCGAGACGACCCGCAAGAACGACGATCAGCGCAAGGCCCTGATCAAGCAGCTGGGCCATGAGGAAAAGCAGCTGAAGGCGCTGGAGAGCGCGGAGGCAAAAGCCGCGCGCAAGCGTGTCGCCGGCATCAAGGAAAGCCTGGACAAGGGCAAGGCGATGACCAAGGTCGCAGCCAAACTGGCAGCCGACAAGAAACCCGCCAAGGCCAAGGCCCCGGAAAAGACCAAGGCCCCGGAAAAGGCAAAAACTCCGGAGAAGGCCGCCGCGAAACCGCCGGCGAAGCCGAAGGCACGCAAGAAGGAAACCGCCTGAGCCCGGACCAGGGCTCCCGCCGCCGCGCAGACAGGGGCGCGACCGCCGCACCCGGTCTCATCTGAACGCGATCCGCTCTAGAAATCGAGATCGGCGTAATGGGGCGGCGGTGCGTTGCCTGGAATGTGATCGGTCAGCAGGGGCCGGAAGGCCGGGCGCGACTTGATGCGCTGATACCAGGCCCGGGCCTCGGGATGATCGTCCCAGGGCACATCGCCGCAATAGTCGACGCAGGAGAGGGCCGCTGCGGCCGCGATATCGGCCAGCGAATAGAATTCGCCCGCCAGCCAGCGGCGGCGTTCCATCAGCCAGGTGATATAGGCCAGATGCGTCCGCAGATTGCGCAGGCCGGCGCGGATCAGGGCGCCATCAGGCGCCCCCGCCCCCATCTGCCGCTTCATCAGCCGCTCGCCGACCACCGGCTCCACCACCTCGACGTCGAACTGTTCGGCGAACCAGACCAGCAGGCGCCGTGTTTCGGCACGCTGCACCGGCTCGAGCGGCCCCTTGTCCTGCAGCAGCGGGGGACGCGGCATCGCCTCTTCCAGATATTCCAGGATCGGCACCAGACCGCAGATCACCGGGCCGCCCTCTTCGGCCAGAACCGGCACACGGCCGGCAGGGTTGAGGGCGAGGAAGGGCTCGCGCCGCTGCCAGGTCTTCTCCACCACCGCGTCGAAGGGCAGGCCCTTCTCCGCCAGAGCGACGCGAACGGTGCGACAGGCCGGAGACAGCCAGAGGTGATACAGCGTGCGCATGGGCGCCGAGAGCGATGTCCTTGAGAGGGGCGGCGCGTCCGGGCGCAGCCTACCAGGGGATGGGGTCGCCGCGATAGTTGAAGAAACCGCCGCTTTGTTCAAGCGTCAGGCGTTCGATCAGCGCACGCATCTCTGCGATCGATTGCGAGGGCTCAAGGGCCGCGCCGTCACCGCCCATCCGGGTGCGTACCCAGCCGGGATGCAGCACACAGGCCGTGATCTCGTCGCCCGCGACCTCGCGCGCGAGATTGGCCCAGGCCATGTTGAGCGCGGCCTTCGAGGTACGATAGGGCGTGAACCCGCCGCCCGGCCCGTCGCCGATCGAGCCCATCTTGCTGGTGATCGCGATCAGTTTGCGCTGGGCGCCAAGCTTCAGCAGGGGGCGGGTGGCAAGCGCCAGCCGCACCGGTGCGATGCAGTTGATCAGGAAGGCCTCTAGCCATTCTTCGAGAGAAACGGTTTCGGCCGGCCCACGCGGGCCCATCACGCCAGCGCAGGCGATCACCACATCCAGCGGCACGCCATCCAGACGACGCCCGAGCGCATCGATGGCCTCAAGATCCGTGACGTCGAGCTGGTGCACCGCCACAGCCCCCTGAACGGCGTTCAGCGCGGGCGCGTCGGCCGGGTCGCGGCAGGTGGCGATCACCTCCCAGCCCGCTTCGGCATATTGTCGGGCGAATTCCAGCCCCAGCCCCCGGTTGGCGCCCGTGATCAGGACAGTTTCCATCCGCTCTCCCTTCCCCGATGTCAGAGGGGCCGGCCGGCGGTTGCATCGCACCCTGGCCGGATTGATCGGTCCCTCACCGGAGGTGGGAAGCCTGCACGGCTTTGCAGGGGGCGATTGCGCGCTTGCCACATTCCGACACGTCCGCCATAGCGTCAGCCATGCCGTCTGATCGTCCCTCGCTTCTCGTCATCTATGGCCGCAAGCCGGTGCTCGAAGCCCTCGAGGATGCCACCCTGGACGTGCGCCGGCTTCATCTCGCCGAAGGCGCCCGGGGCGAAGCCATTGACCGGATCCTGGCAGCCGCGCGCGCCAGAGGCCTGCGCCCGCGCCGCGCGCACCCCGCCGCGCTCGGCCGGATCGGCGGTAATCCGCGGCAGGATCAGGGCGTGGTGGCGGAGATCATGGCGCCCGGCCTCGGTGGGCCTGCGGAGTTCGCGTCCTTCCTGGCGAGGCCGGGACGTCTGCGCCTGATCGCCCTCGACGGCATCACCACCCAGGACAATGCCGGCATGATCCTGCGTTCGGCGCTGGCAGCGGGGTTCGATGCGGCCTGCCTCGGCGCCCAGGGCACGGCCAAGCTCGACCCCCGGGTCATCAAGGCCAGTGCCGGGGCGGCCCTGCGCCTGCCGATCTTTCGGGACGCCCGGCTGACGCCCCTTCTGGACATCGCCCGCCAGCATGAGGTGAACGTCATCGGCCTCGATGGCGCAGCGTCGGATCTCCTCCATGACATCGAGATGCCGCAGCGCCTCCTGCTCATCGTCGGCAGCGAGAGTGGCGGGCTCGGCGAGGCCGCCCGCGCGGCAACCGACGGGCTGGCCGCCCTGCCGATGGCACCGGGCGCGGAGAGCCTGAACGCTGCCTGTGCCGCAACCCTCGCTTGTTTCGTCGTCAGCCATGGTCTCAGGCCCCATAGCCGTGGCGAATGAGCCACACCTCGCGCGGAAAGACATCGCCAACGCCGTTGAAGCGCTTGTTGCCCGGGTTGAGCCGCTGATAAACAACGCGCGCGAAACAAGTCTGCATCACGGATTCGGCATGCGGCTGGTGAGCCTGTCGGCTTGAAGGCACGGGCCACATCGTCCGGAATTACGTTGCAAGACAACAAACAGTGCCGGGATTTCCGGCGGGGAATGGCCATGTATCGGCATGCAGCAGGCAGGCATGCATCAAGCAGAAGCTTTAAGGAGGCTCACAGGGTGCTTTTGAGGAAAACAGTATTGTGCGGCACCACCGCACTGATCGCCGCAGCCGGCATCAACCTCGCCAAGCCGGCCATGGCGCAGGATGGCGCCCGGCTGGAGGAAATCGTCGTCACCGCGCGGAAGCAGGAAGAAAGCCTGCAGGATATCCCGGTGTCGATCCAGGCGTTCACCGCCCGCGAAATCAGCCGCCGGGGCATCACCGACCTGACCGACGTGGCCGCCTTCACCGCCGGCCTGACCTTCGAGGATTATGCGTCGAGCGCCCTGGAAGCCCCGGTGATCCGCGGCCTCGCCCAGACCCGCCTCAACAACCCGGTGCAGAACGTCGCCACCTTCCTGGACGGCATCTATCTGCAGCGCTCCTACATGATCGATATCGGCTTCCTCGACACCCAGCGGATCGAGGTGGTGAAGGGGCCGCAATCGGCGCTCTATGGCCGTAACGCCTTCGCCGGTGCGATCAACTACATCAGCCAGGGCCCGACCGAGGAATTCGAGGCCGCGGCCGAGGTGATCGTCGGCTCCGACGAGCGTTTCGGTGCCAAGGGGTCCGTATCCGGCCCGATCGTGCCCGACATCCTGTTCGGGCGCATCGCCTATGGCGTAAGCCAGTTCGACGGTACGTGGGAGAACAATCACCCGCTCGCCGATCAGGCGCCCGATCCCGGCACCAAGGGCAATGTCGGCGGTGAAGACAACGACACCTTCCAGGTCCAGCTTGAAGCACGCCCGCTGGAAGGCGTGACCCTCTCGGGCATGTACTACCGGACCGAGATCAATCAGGAATCGGTCGCGACCAACTACATCACCGGTCTGCGCGGCACGGCCTTTGGCCTGAACAACGTCAACCAGCTGAACTGCGGCTTCGGCACGGCCTTCGGGTTCCTGACCGGCAACCAGCTGCTGTGCGGCGAGTTCGATGCGCCGGATGAGGACAGCGTCGTCGTCGATCCGCGGGCCTATGGCCAATGGGGCGTGAACGAGGTCTGGCGGGCGGAAGGAACCTATGAGTTCGCCGATGTCTGGACCTTCAACTTCCTTTATGGCCGCACCGAATCGGACATCACCTCGGCTGGTCAGTCGGTGCCAAATGCCCTGACGGGTACCACCGGCGGCTTCCTGCCGGCCGGCCTGGTGTTTTTCGACAGCCAGCCCAATGGCGGGCTTGAATCGAACCAGTACGACGCCCGGATCGAATATAACGACAACGGGTTGCGCGCGCTGGCGGGGTATTTCTATTCCGATACCTCGGACGTCTATATCGCCCGGGCGTTCCAGCTTCCGCCCCTCGGCCTCGACCCCCTGGTCGGCCCGCTAGACCCGGATACGGGCACGATCAACGAGGATGAGGTGATGGCCTTCTACGGCCTCGCCGAATACGACATCACCTCGGCGATCACCGTTTCGGCCGAAATCCGTTACACCGAAGAAGAGAAGGTGACGATCGGAACCTCGCGTGGTCAGCGCGTGACCCAGAGCGAGACGTTCGAATACTGGACGCCGCGCTTCTCGGCCGACTGGCAGGTGACGGACGAAAGCCTGATCTATGCGTCGGCCGCCAAGGGCGTGAAGGCGGGCGGGTTCAACAACCCGTTCCTGTCGAACTCGGGCAACCCGATCGACCCGAGCCAGGCCGCCTTCGACCCGGAAGAGAACTGGACCTACGAAATCGGCGCCAAGAACGCGTTTCTGGGCGGCGACCTGATCGTCAACCTGGCAGCGTTCTACGTCGACTGGTCGGAACTCCAGATCTCGGAAAGCCCGATCGGCTCGAACGGTCTTGATGCGGTGATCATCGGCAATGTCGGTGGCGCCAGCTCGCTCGGTGTCGAACTCGACGGCGCCTGGGCGGCCACGGACAACCTGACCTTCACCTACGCCTTCACCTATCTGCAGCCTGAATTCGATGACGGTGTCATCTATCAGGAAGCGGTGATCGGGGGCTGGTGCGTTGACGGCACCTGCCCGGCGGACGGGGATATCGGCGGCAATACCCTGCCCCGTACCTCGGAGGTGCAGGGCGCGCTGGGCGTCCAGTGGCAGGCGCCGCTGACCGACCAGATCGACTATTTCGCGCGCGGCGACGTGACCTATCAGTCGAAGCAGTATCTCACCAACCTGAATGTCGGCAATGTGCCGAGCCGGACGCTGGTGAACACCCGCCTCGGCCTGGAATCGGAGAACTGGGATCTGGAATTCTGGGTCCGCAACCTGTTCGACGAGGAATACGTCTCCAGCTCGCTGTTCCTGGGCTTCGCCAATGCCTATGTCGGCGCGCTGGGTCCGAAGCGCAGCTGGGGTCTGACCGGCCGCGTGCGCTTCTGATCAGCCCTCAAAACGGCCGGCCCGCAAACCCCGCGAGATGGGGCGGATCGGGCCGGCTCCGTTGGTCCAAAGCCTTTGAATGCGCCCCCATCCGGGGCGCATTTTTTTGTGAGCGATGAGCGGAGGCGCGATGAGTTTTCACGTCTATATCGCCCGAGACGGCTGGGCCGAGACGCCCATCACCCAAGCCGAATTCGTCGAAGCCGCCCGCAGCCATCCCGATCTCGATGTCCGGGAACATGCACGTTACGTCGCTGTGAGCCTGCGCGGCCATCGCAGCGAGCGCTTGCACGCGACTCAGGGCTGGGTTCATGCCCAGGCACCTTCGGAGGCGCTGGTCAGGGTCATGTTCGACCTGGCCGCCCTTCTTGACGCCCGTGTCTGGTCGGAGCGTGCCAAGCCTTACCGGGATCTCGACGATTGGCGCGGCCGGACAGCCGATTTCCGGGCGCGGCAGGCGCAGGCCCAGGCCGAGGCACAGCGGCGCCGGTGGCGCTCACGTGCCCTCTTCGTGATCCTCGTGGCGTTGGTGGTTGCGGCGGCGTTCGGCCTTGAATTCTGGGCGAGCCGTTGATGCTCACCAGCGCCGGCTAACCCTGGCCGGCCGCGCGGGCGATCACCTCGGGATTGCCCTCATTCCATCCCAGCCGGTGGACCGAGCGCGTGATCTTCCAGCCCTCGTCGGTGCGCGCGAGGTCACTGAGATAGTGACCGATCATGGTCTGTCCCGGCCCGCCGGGGGCATCCGGGTCATGGTGGCGGGCGTGCAGCAGGCTGATGGCGTGGGCACGGTCGCCTTCCACATCGATGGTCAGCACGACGGGCACATGCTGGCTGGCGGGCAGCCGCCCGAAAAAGGCCGAAACCGCGCCGATAAAGGCATCGAGCGGCAGGGGTTTGGCGCCAGGCGGCCCGCCCATGGTCTGAGAGCTGTCGATCTCGACAGGGTCGGTGAAGCAGCTCCGAAAAGCCTCCCAATCACGGAAATCGACGGCATAGGCATAGCGGCCCAGCACATCACGGATGGCTTCGCGGTCCAGCAGCAGACGCACTCTGTCCATGGGCCTTCCTCCATAAACGAAAGGGGCTGCGGCACGCGCCACAGCCCCGCTTGTCCCGAACGCCTGAAAGCGGTCAGAAGTTGTAACGCACCCGGAAGGTATAGGTCCCGGGGGCGTTGATATAGGCGACGCCGGCCAGCACCGACGTGACATAGCTTTCATCGAAGCAGTTGTCGCACTCCAGCGCGGCACTCCACACACCGCCGGCATCCTGCAGGGTGAGGCCGAGACGAACGATGGTGTAGTCGCCCGAGAAGTCGATCGCCTCGTTGGCCGATCCCCGGGGATGCCCATCGACCCAGCGCAGATTGGCGTTGGGCACGAGCTCGAGGTCGTCACTCAGGGCGAAGGTGTAGTTGCCGCCGATCGCGATGCTCATCTCGGGCAGACGGGTAGGTTCGGCGATGCTCCCATCGCGCGTCACGATACCCTGCTCGCATTGCTGGCCGGTGGTGCGGCAAAGCTCGGCCTGAGCAAGGATCGAGGGGTCGAGGTTCTTGTATTCGCCCTGCTGGAGGCCGAGCGACCCGTAGAGGTTCAGGCCATCGACCGGCACGGCCGTGACTTCCATCTCGAACCCGTAGACCTCCAGGTCGGCGAAGTTACGCGTCAGGAAGGCGATCGTCCCGTCGGGGTTGGTGAAACCCGTGGGCAGCTGGAAATCCGTGACGTCGGAATAGAAGACGTTCGCGTTGACCCGCAGCCGGTTGTCCAGCC
>CAZPBH010000083.1:0-8185 GCA_964584645.1 uncultured Rhodospirillales bacterium
AGGCGTTCAAGGTGATCCCGCTTGTGGTCTACCGCGTTCATCCCGACGGCCGTCCACCGCGGCAGCGCCGGAACCGCGCAAGGCGGATGAGGCGGCCGGGGAAAGCTCGTGATTGGCGCCCGCGCACGGCGCGAGATCAACATCTGGCCTGGCTGGGTGGACGCGCTCTCCTCGCTCATCATGGTCGTCATCTTCGTGCTGATGATCTTCGCGGTCGTGCAATCGCTGATGCAGAACGCCATCCTGAACCGCGAGGATGCTCTGGGCAGCCTGAATGACCGCATCGCCGAGCTGGCCGAGGCGCTGGCCATCGAACAGGCGCGCGCGGAAGAATTGCGGGAGGAGCGCGATACGCTCGAGCTTCGCCTCACCCGGGTCGAGACGGCGCTGGCGGAGACCGAGGCGCAATCGCGAAGGCTGGCCGGTGAACTGGATGCCGAACGCCGCGCCGCCAGCACTTCGCAAGCCCGCATCACCTTGTTGACCACGGAGCTGGAGACGGTGCGGGCCGAGCTGAACCGCCTGAATGCGGCACTGGAAGCCTCCGAAGAGCGCGAGGCCCAGCGCAGTGCCCAGATCGTCGATCTGACCGACCGGCTGAACAAGGCGCTGGCCAGCAAGGTGGAGGAGCTGGCCCTGTACCGCTCCGAGTTTTTCGGCCGGGTGCGTGAAGTGCTGGGCGACCGGCCGGAAATCCGCACCGTCGGTGATCGCTTCGTTCTGCAATCGGAGGTGCTGTTCGAGAGCGGTCAGGCCAGCCTCAGCCCCGGCGGGCAGGAACGGCTGGAACGGCTGGCCGCCACCCTGCGGGAGGTCGTCGCGGAAATCCCCGACGATATCGACTGGGTGCTGCGGGTCGATGGCCATACCGATAGCGTGCCGATCGCGACCGCCGCCTTTCCCTCCAACTGGGAGCTCTCGGCGGCGCGGGCGATCTCGGTCGTCAAGTTCCTGATCGGGCAGGGGATCCCGGCCGAGCGGCTGGTCGCGGCCGGCTTTGGCGAGTTTCAGCCGATCGCCGACGGCGAAACGGCCGAGGACCTCGCCCGCAACCGCCGGATCGAGCTGAAATTCGATCAGCGCGCCACCGGCTCCTGAGCCACGAAAAAGGGGCGGCTGAAGAGCCGCCCCTTGTTCAAGCCGGTTGAGCTTTACGGTTCAGAAGCGATAGGCCGCCCGCGCGCCGAAGGTACGGCCCTGACGCGGCGTCACGAAGAAACCGCGCGGCCCGAGCGGGCTGAACCGGGCGCCCGGCTGCTGGTTGATAAGGCCGGCCGGGCTGAAATTCGCAAAGCGGGTGTCGAACCAGCGGGTGATGTTGATGACAGCATCCTCATCCGTCAGGTTCCGGCCGAACACGACGAACTCGATATTCTCCGAGACCACGCCGATCTGGGCGCCGACCAGGGTCGAATCGCCGGTTTCGGCCCGGTTGTGGACCTGGGCGAATTTCGAGCCCTCATAGGTCACATCGCCCGAGAGATAATAGTCGAATTCACCGAAGAGCGGCTGCTGCCAACGAACATTGGCGCTTGCCTGATGCTCGCTCGTCAACGGCAGCTGGTTGCCGGCGATGTCACACAGCGCGAAATCGGTAGCACTGAAGCTGCCCGGCGCCGGCGGAGCAAGCCCGCCGGAGTTGAGCGTGTATTCCCACTCGTCACAGCCTTCGGTGAAGGTCGCGTCGGTCCAGCTGTAGCTCGCACCGACCGTGAGCCCGTCCATCGGCACGGCCTGGAGTTCGATCTCGAGGCCGTAGATTTCGGCCGAGCCCTGATTGGTCGCGATCGAGGTGGTTCCCCCGGTGCCGACGCTCGGCACGCTGGTGGTCAGCTGCACATCCTGGGCGTCGATGAAATAGCCCGCCACATTCGCCTGGAAGCGGCCACCGAACCAGGTGGTCTTTGCCCCCAGCTCGAAATTATCCGACTTTTCCTGGGAATAGGTCGCGGAGCCGGCATCGCGACCCTGCGCACCGTTCAACCCGCCCGGCTTCGTCCCCTGGGCGTAGACGGCGTACAGGTTGAGACCATCCGCGCTGTCGGCAAACGCAAGGCCCGTCGCGTCATAGGACAGGGTGAAGCGCGGCGTGATCGAATAGAAGGTCCCCTCCTGATTGAGCGTCTGCGCCCCGGTCGTCTCGTCAAACTCGCCGCGGGTCTTTTCTTCCGACGCCCAGCGGATTTCCCCGGTCAGGGTCGTGCGATCGTTGAAGTCGTATTCGGCGAGACCGAAGAACGCATAGTTCTCGATGGTGGTCTCGATACCGGCAATCGGCAGGCCGTCGGGGCCCGAAGCCGGGGTGATGTCGCGCACCTCTTCCTCATTGTCGAAGTAGAAGGCGCCAGCCAGCCAGCGGAAGGCGTTGTCCTCGGGCGAGGCGACCCGGGCCTCGATGGAATATTCCTGCAGCTCGGTCCGGCTGAAGGCGCCCAGGATGCCGGGGCCGCTGTCGTTCCCTTCGGAATCGGCAACATAGCTGTCATCGAGGTCGGTGAAGCCGCCTGACAAGGTGGCGACATAGCCCGATCCGCCGATGTCATAGTCGGCGCGCAGGCTGGAGAACCAGAGGTCGCGATCGGTTCCGATCCAGGGCAGGTCGTCCTCGCGAACGATGAAGGCATCGTCCTGAGGCGGCACGACTCCGCAATAATACTGGAAGGGGTTGGTGCCGTAGGTGCGCAGGAAGGCAGGCAGCGCAAAGCCCGGGAAGCGGCTGTAGTTCTGGTTCGACACCGCGCCTTCCGAGCAGTTGTTGAAGTCAGAATTCTGGACGTAGATCGGGGAGTGCCCGTCGCGGTCGGCCGAATACTGCGTGCGGGCCTTGATCTCCAGATCCGGGGTCGGCAGCCAGGTGAGGGCGCCCGAGCCCGAGACGGTGCGCTCATTGCCGATGGGGTTGCCGGTCAGGCTGTTCTCGAACTCGCCCTCATATTCATAGAAGCGACCCGACAGGTTGAAGAACAGCTGGTCGGGGATGATCGGCCCGCGCACGCTGGCGGTGGCCTCGTAAAGGCCCTCGGTCGCGATCTCGGCCTCGACCTTGCCGTCGAACTCGTTGCCCGGCTGGCGGGTGACGAAGTTGATCGCACCGGCATAGGTGTTACGGCCATAGAGCGCCGACTGGGGACCCTTGATCACCTCGACCCGGTCCATGTCCTCAAGGTCGATGGCGGTCAGCGAGCCGGAATAGTAGACACCGTCAATGAAGTAGGCGGTGCCGGATTCCACGCCGAACTGCACCTGCGCCAGCACGTTCGACTGGCCGCGGATGACGGGGCGGTCGCCGCGCCGGCCGACATAGGCGCTGATCGACAGGCCGGGCGTGAAGCGCGCGATGTCCTCGGTGTTGCGGATGTTCAGATTGTCGAAGGCCTGATCGGTGAAGGCCGTCACGGCAAGCGGGGCATCCTGCAGCGTCTCTTCCCGCTTACGGGCGGTGACGACGATTTCCTCCAGCGCCGGGCCCTGGGCGAGTTGCGGCGCGCTGGCACCTTGCTGGGCGGAGGCCGGAACGATACCGGCGGCGAGTGCCGCTGCACCCATCGCCGAGCCGAGCAGAACGGAACGCATGCTCACCTGTCTTTCTCCTCAAGATCGCAGGACGCTTCACAACGGGCCGAGAGGGCGGGAATCACCATGGCCGGAGCGTCGATGGCGGTACACAACCCTTCTCCGCCGGTTCATGCAAGGGCTCAGGCGGGAACGGGGGGTTATGGCCCCGTCACTGTTGCGCCCGTGCATCACCCGGCTCAGTCCCGCGCAGCAAGTCTGGCCCTGAGATTGCCGACCAGCAGCTGATGGTGAAAGCCGCTGTCGGCTGCGGCGGCGCGATCGAGAAAGCCGGTCAGGGTCGCGGTCGAGGTATCGACATCGCAGCCCTCGAAACGGCCATCCAGCGCCCAGCTCGGATAGCCGACCAGCCCGGCCAGCCGCCCGGCCTCGGCCGAGCGCAGGATCAGGGCGGCCCCCTTGCAGGTGTCCTGGGTGATGTTCATGCCCTCCAGCAGGATATAGCCGACCACGAACAGCGCTTGCGGATAGCCCGCCGCCACGGCTGCGATGCGATGTTCCATGGCCTTCGCGCCCTCGCCGGAATAGCCGTAGAGCCGGCCCAGCTGATAGCGCAGGCGCGGGTTGCCGGGATCGCGCGCCACCGCGGCCTCGCAGGCCGGGATCGCCCGGGCGAAGTCGATGGCGCTGCGGGCAACGCCGGGTGCGACCGACCAGGGGTCGAGATCATGGGCGGCCAGGTGATCGCAGCCCGTGGTCTGCTGGCTGAAGGCCGCCGGATCGAAGGTCGCGATGGCGAGATCGTCGGGAAAGACGGTGCCGCCCTCCTGCGCCATGGCCGCAGCGCTGGCAGCGAGCAACAGCGGGAGGGCGAGCAGCTTGATGAAAATGGCGATCATGGCGGTAACCTCCTGACATGCCCAGATCCATCCCTGCCAGATAGGGAGGCACAACGATGCGTATCAGATGGATGGTGATGGCCCTCGCCCTCGCCTGGCCCGGACTTGCGGCCGCAAGCTGGGAGGGCGACGTGACCCGCGGCTATGCCGAGGTGCCGGGCGGGCAGGTGCATTATCGCATGGCGACGCCCGGCGAAATGGAGCCAGGCGCGGTTCCCATCCTTGCCCTGCCGCTGGTTCCGGCGAGCGCTCAGGTATTCGTGCGCTGGATGGAGGTCATGGGTCGGGAGCGCCCGGTGCTGGCCTTCGACCTGCCGGGCTATGGCATGTCCGATCCGCTGCCCGACCCCCAGACGATCCCCGCCTATGCCGAGAGGATGGTGGCCGCGCTGACCGCCCTCGGCCATGATCGGGCCGATCTGGTCGGCTATCACACGGGCGCGGCCGTCGCAGCGGCGATGGCGCTGCAGGCGCCGGAGCGCTTCGCGAAGATCCTGATGGTCGCACCCCCGCTGCTGAACGACGAGGAGCGCGCCGCCGGCGCGGCCCTGCCGCCGATCCCCTTCGATGAGGCGGGTGCCTTCGCGCAAGCCGAATGGCAGCGCACGCGCCGCTGGCTGGGTCCGGGGCAGAGCCTTGAATCGGGCTTGCGTACCTTTGCCGACAAGATGCGCCCCGGCGTGCGCGATCGCGGGGCGAAGGCCGTGCTCGCCTACGACATGCAGGCCGCCCTGGAGGCGCTGAGGGCGCGGCGCCATGATGTCAGCTTCGTCCGGGTTCGCGATGATCTCTGGGAAGCCGCCGGCCGGTTGCCGGAGCTCTGGCCCGGCGCACCCTATCGCGAGTTGCCGCAATACGGCCATGGGCTGTTCGAGGTCGCAGCTGAGGAGATGGCGGAGATTACCCGATGGGCCTTCGACTGAGCCTGATCGCCGCGGCGCTGGCGCTCGTTCTGGCAGCGCCTGCGCGCGCTGCCGATGATGGCTGGCATCGGCTCTGGCTGTCAGTGGCCGATCTGGAGGCCAGCGCGGCGTTCCATGCCGAGGTGCTTGGCTTTGCGACCCTCGAGGCGCCGGCCCCGTTGGCGCGTGCCACGCTCGACCGGTGGGGTCTGGGCGCGGATGTGAGCGCGCGCGCGACAACGCTGGCGGTTCCCGGCACGACGCGCGGTCACCTGATCCTCGTCACTTTCGCCGGGCCGGGCCTGCCGGCAGCCCCGCTGCGCTCCTCCGCCCGGACATGGGACACTGGCGGGTTCAGTGGCTTCAACCTGCGGGTCGGGTCAATCGAGCCGCTGTTCCGGGAGATGCAGCGCCGCGGCTGGCATGGCCATTCCGACCCGGTGACCTTCGAGCTGGACCGCTTTGCGGTGCGCGAGGCGCTGCTGACTGGCCCGGATGGCACCATGATTGGCCCGATCGAGCGCCTGCGGCCCGAGCTGGAGCCCGGCTGGCGCACCACCCCGGCCTCGCGCCCGTTCAACCTGTTCATGACGGTGCGCGATTTCGCCACACAGCGCGCCTTTCTGACCGAAGCGCTGGGCTTCACCCGCTATCTGCATCAGGCCGGCCCGGCGGCGGAGCCCGGGCCCAACATCTTCGGCCTGCCTCATGAGGTGGTGGCCGAGGTCGCGCGCGAGGTCGAATGGCTGCACCCGCGGGGCGAGAACGAGGGCGCCATCGCGATCATGGTGTTCGAGGGCGCGACGGGGCGCAGCTTTGCCGAAAGCCGGCCCCCCGGGCTCGGCCTGTTCATGGCGGGCTTCCCCGTCAGCGATCCGGCCAGCGCCTGCGCCCGGGCATCGGATAAGGGGGTGCCGCTGGGGGCGTCGGTGATCGCACCCTATGCCTCCGGGCTCGGCTGTATTGTCGAGACGCCCGAGGGCGGCTGGATCGAGCTTTACCCGGCCGAGTGACCCCGGCTGCCTGATTCCAACTGCCTGATTTCGGCCGAGTGCTTTCGCCCCGGGGCTCAGATCGCGCGCAGGTGCTTGGCCGGCTTGCCGGGCGCATGGGCGATGGCGGCGCGGGCGATCCCCTCGGCGTCGATGCCGTAATGGTGATAGAGGTCGGCGATGGTTCCGGTCTGGCCGAAATGCTCGACCCCCAATGCGGCCGTCCGATGGCCCGCCACCCCGCCAAGCCAGGCCAGCGTGGCCGGATGGCCGTCGATCACCGTCACCAGCCGGCAATGGGGGGGCAGCGGCTCCAGCAGCCGCTCGGCCAGGCTTGTCGCATCCGGATGGCCGCGGGTGCGCAGCCTCTGGGCCGCCTGCCAGCCGGCGTTCAGCCGGTCGGCCGAGGTTACCGCCAGCACGCCGACATCGCGGCGATCCTCGGCCAGCATGCCCGCAGCCGCGATCGCCTCCGGCGCCACGACCCCCTGATAGGCGATCAACAGCTCGCAATTCGGGCCGGGCGGCTTCAGCCAGTAGGCGCCGTCGATCACGGCCTGTGCCAGCTCCTGCCCGAAGGCGCGCTGCGGCTGTTCCAGCGGGCGGGTGGAAAGGCGCAGATAGACCGAGCCGCCGGTCTCGTCGCGCAGCCAGGTGCGTTCATCCGGATCGCCCTCGCCATCGCGCTGCAGGTAATCGAACGCCCAGCCCATGATGGTGGTCAGCTCATCGGCGAAGGCGGGCTCGAACGCCGCCAGACCGTCCTGGCTCATGCCGATCAGCGGGGCACCGATGGACTGATGCGCCCCGCCTTCCGGCGCCAGCGTGATGCCCGACGGCGTCCCGGCGATGATGAACCGCGCATCCTGATAGCAGGCATAGTTCAGCGCATCGAGCCCGCGCGCGACGAAGGGATCATAGACCGTACCGATGGGGATCAGCCGCTCCCCGAACAGGCTGTGGCTGAGCCCGGCCGCGGCCAGCAGAAGGAACAGGTTCATCTCCGCAATCCCGAGCTCGATATGCTGGCCCTCCGGGCTGAACTGCCATTTCTGGGCCGAGGGCACGCGCTGTTCGCGGAACAGGTCGGGCAGATGGTCCGAACCCCACAGCCCGCGCCGGTTCACCCAGCCGCCCAGATTGGTGGAGACGGTGACATCCGGGCTGGTGGTGAGAATGCGCTCGGCCAGCGGACCACCCTGTTTCGCCAGCCCGTCGAGGATCTTTCCGAAGGCTGCCTGAGTGGAAATCTTCGTTTCCGACGGCCCGAGGGTCTGCGGGACGGGCAGCACGGGGGCCTGATGGCGCCTTGTGCCTTCGGCGTTGAAGGGAACACCGGCCAGAAATTCGCGATAGACGTGAGGGTCTTCCGGCAGGCCCGCGAACAGCTCCCATTCCGCACCCGGTTCGATGTTCATCGCCGCGCGGAAGCTGTCCATCTGGGCGGTCGTCATCAGCCCGGCATGGTTGTCCTTGTGGCCGGCCAGCGGGGTGCCCCAGCCCTTGACCGTATAGGTGATGAACACGGTCGGCCGGTCATGGTCGATGCCCTCGAACGCCTCGATCAGGGTCGTCAGGCAATGCCCGCCGAGATCGCCCATCAGCTGCGCCAGGGCCGTGTCGTCATGGACCTGGATCAGGCCATGGGCCGCCTCTGGCAGGTCGGCCAGAAGCCGCTTGCGCCAGGCTGCCCCGCCCTGGAACAGCAGCGCCGAATAGAGGTCGTTGGGGCAGGTGTCGATCCAGTTTTTCAGCGCCTCCCCGCCCGGCTCACCGAAAGCCTGCCGCTGGCGCTTGCCGTATTTGATCGTCACCACATCCCAGCCGAAGGCGCGGAAGATGCCCTCCAGCCGGTCGTAGAGCCCCTCGCGCACCACGC
>CAZPBH010000084.1:0-1649 GCA_964584645.1 uncultured Rhodospirillales bacterium
ATGCCCGCGGACGGGGCGCGGGTACCCTCGCCGCGGGCGATCACCATCGGACTGAAGGGAGAAATCCTCGTCGTGGACGACGCCGGTCGGGTATTGGTCTTCGACAAGGCCGGCGAATTGAGACGGCAGTGGAAAATGCCGGAATACGAACTCGGCCATCCGGAAGGGCTCGTCGTGCTTAGGGACGGGCGAATCGCCGTGAGCGACACGCACTACAATCGTCTGGTCATCTTCAATCCCGACGGGACGACGTCCGCCATCATCGGCCGCAAGGGCGTCGAACCGGGCTTGGTTGTGCAGGGCGACATCAAAGCCCTGCACGAGAATCAGCGCATCCACCGCATCCTTGTAGAACAGCGGCACAAGCACGAGCGCGCCCTTGGAGGCGAGGATGAGAAACAGGGCCGCGACCACCCGCAGCTTCGAATCGGCATCACCGGCCGGCCAGAGATAGGGAATGAGCCGGCCAAGGGTGGCAAACCGGCCGTCGGCCAGATCGGCGCCAGAGGGGGAATCGCGCATAGGCGGTGAGGTACGCGCTCGCCGCTCAAGAGAAAGGGCGCCGACCGCATGGCCGGCGCCCGTTCATGGGGGCTGTCCTTGGCCTTCGGGTTACTGGAAGAGCCCTCTCAGTACGTCCAGCGCGCCGCCCGACTTGCCATTCTCGCTGCCGCCATCCCGCCCGTTGGCAGGGGCGTTGTAGATCGGCCGCGCGCTGGGCCGGGCGCCGCTGGTCGGCGGGCCGTTATCGGCCGGACCGGATTCGCGGCGCACGGGGGCCGATTGCGTGGCGGCCGGTTGCTGCGAAGTGGGCGGGCTCCAGCGCTGCTGAGGGCGGCGCGGCGCCAGGTTGCCTGCAGCGGGCGTGATCCTTGCCGAGGCGGCGGCCTGCGGCGCTTCCTCGGGCGCCGCCCAATCTGGCGGCACATCGTTGCCCGTTGGAAACCATTCCGATAACGGCGGCGGGTTTATTCCGCGATAGTAATTCAACGGCGTGTTGATGTGTATCTTGTAGTAATAGGAATCAAAGCGCGATTCACATGTCGGGAAGTCATCATGGCAGAGATCGGAACCATCGATCAGGTTCCTGTCCCATATGCTGAAGGGAACCATCCAGGCAGCGATATTGTTCTGATCGACCCATGTATCGAAATTGTTCAGCTCGAACATGGCCTCGATTGCCTTGTCGGCAGCCCATTGCTGCAGCGCCGCCCGTCGCTGGTTGCACTGTGCGACGAGCGGACTGTCGGGCCCGCACAGGCCGTAAATCATCATGCGCAGGGCATCGCTGGGGCCGTTGCCCAGCCGGATGATGTATTCCTGGTGGGTTTCCTGGTCCTGACGCTTGGTCATCTCGTGCTTCAGCATCTGGATCAGGCTGTCGAGCTGCTGGGCGGCGAGATCTTCGTCCTCGTTCGGATCAAAGATATCGCCCACATCGGGGGGGTTGGACGAGTAGCCGACGCCCGGTCCATCATTGACCCCTCCCATGGCGGTGGCGAAACAGCCCCTCAGATCGTTCACATTGTCGATGATGGACGTGACGGTGCCGACGATGTTGGTGATGGTTCCTGCCACGGAAGCCACGGCCGATCCGATCGGCCCGCCGAGCATGGAGGAGACCGTTCTGATGATCCTCGTCAGCATGC
>CAZPBH010000084.1:1659-8160 GCA_964584645.1 uncultured Rhodospirillales bacterium
AGCATGCCCGACACGTCGAGCTTCATGTTGGCGAGGCTGAGGCAGGCGGCGTTGAGCCCCGTCAGGGTCTGATTGATGCTTCCGAGCGCGACCGATGTATCCTCCAGCGTCGAGCACAGCTGCGCCCCGCCCATGTCGTCGCAATCGATCACATCCTGCATCGCTCGGTCATAGGCGTCTTTCATGCGGGTGCAGGTGTTACCGCTCAGGGTCGTCTGCAGTCCCTGGGAAATCAGCGCATCGCCGATGCCCGCCGTCTGGCTGAGCACCTGGGTCTCGATATCGCCAATGGCGTTCATGATCTCGTCGACACAGGCCTGCTGGGCGAGCGATTCCTGGGGTGGCTGGATCTTCTCCGCGACGACCTGCATCTCTTTGGCCTTGGCCTCGTCCATCGCCCGGGCGATCTCCCCGGCAAGGCTGGTCTCGGTCACGGGGTCATTGCCGGTATGGCCGCAGCCGGCCCGTGCATCGGTGAAGCAGTCCCGGTTTGCCAGCCCGCACAGCATGGAATTGCTGTTGGCGGGATCGGCGCAGTTGATGGCATGGGCCGGTCCGGCGGCCACGACACCGAGGCCGAGCCACAAGGTCAGCGTGGCAAGCCCGAAGCGGACACCCGCCCCAATGAGCTGCAGATCGATCTTCATGGCAGAACCCCCCACCGGTTCGCTTTGAACCCTTGCATCCCTGATCAGCCGCCACCCCGACGGCCGGCCCCGCACCCCCCTGACCCGGCCTCGTGACGCATCCATGCGCTTGGAAGCAGGGCCCGCCGCTGCCAGATGAACAGCAGCGCCGGCGTGGGGCCGGGGCCGATCAGCCTTCATCATCGCGCGAATGTCTTACGATCTTCTTGCCAACGGCACCGAAATTCCCGCAGGCGCCACGGCCGTCCCGATCCATGTGCTGCCTTTGAGCGAGGCCCGGGCGCGGCTTCGCGACCGGGCGGGCGATGCGGCGTGCGCCTGGGCCGAAGCCCATGGCTGGCCGGCCAGGCCCGGCAGCTGGCTCGCCCTGCCGGCACCCGACGGCGGGATCGCCGGCATTGCCCTGGCCCTGAGTGACGCCGGCTCGATGTGGGATCTCGCCCATCTGCCGGGCGCGCTGCCGCCGGGGTTCTACCGGTTGGCGGATGAGCTGCCCGATCTGCCGGCGCGGGCGCTGGGCTGGGTGCTCGGCAGCTATCGTTTCGACCCCTACCGGAGCGGCCGCGCCGAAGAGCGCGCCCGGGCACGTCTGGTGATTGAGGATGAAAGCTGCCAAGAGAGCGTGCACCGAATGGCTGATGCCATCGCCTGTGTGCGCGACCTGATCAACACCCCGGCCGGCGATCTCGGTCCCGAGGAGATCGAGGGCGCAGCCCACCAGCTTTTCGAACCGCTGGGGGCGGAAATCACCTCAATCGTCGGCGATGACCTGCTGGAAGCGAACTTTCCCCTGATCCACGCTGTCGGTCGCGCAAGCCCGCGCGCACCAAGGCTGGTCGATATCCGCTGGGGACGGCCGGAGGCACCCCGCGTCACCCTCGTCGGCAAGGGTGTGTGTTTCGATACCGGCGGGCTCGATCTCAAGCCCTCGCGCGCGATGCTGCTGATGAAGAAGGATATGGGCGGGGCCGCCCATGCGCTGGCGCTGGGCCGGCTCATCATCCAGGCCGGGCTCGATGTGCGGCTGCGCGTGCTGGTGCCGACGGTCGACAACGCCGTCAGCGGCAACGCCTTCCGCCCGCGTGACATCCTGCCCTCCCGCAAGGGCCTGAATGTCGAGATCGGCAATACCGACGCCGAGGGAAGGCTGATCCTGGCCGATGCGCTGACCCTGGCGGGGGAGGAGGACCCGCCGGAGGTGCTGATCGACTTCGCCACCCTGACCGGGGCCGCACGCACGGCACTCGGGCCTGAGATTGCGCCCCTGTTCACCCGCAATGACACGCTGGCGGAGGAGATCCTGTCGGCTGCGGCTGCGGCTCAGGATCCGATGTGGCGCCTGCCGATCTGGGACGGCTATGCCCATGATCTGGAGAGCCCGGTCGCCGATCTGGTCAATGCGGGCGAGATGGGCATGGCCGGGGCGACCACCGCCGCCCTGTTCCTTGAGCGCTTTGTGCCCGACCCGCAGGCGTGGATGCATTTCGATGTCTATGGCTGGAACAGCCGGGCGCGGCCCGGCCGCCCGGTCGGCGGGGAAGCCTTTGCGCTGCGGGCGGTCTTTGCGATGCTTGAAGCCCGTTACCCCCCGCGATCATGAGCGAAAGCTGGAACCGGGCCATCGCACCGGGCGGGCGCGAACAGGCGCTGGAGCTCTGGCGCACGGTACTCGCCAGCCAGGTGAGCCATGAGCTGGTCGGTGATCTGTCCACCCGACAATGGGCGCTGCTGCTGACGATCTACATGGATCCCCCGCCGCATCGTGTGCGTGACCTCGCTGCTCGGCTCAACCTGCCGAAGCCGGCGGTAACCCGGGCGATCGACCGACTGCACGCCATGGGGCTGGTCAAGCGCCGACGGGAAGAGGAGGATCGCCGGTCGGTCGCCATGCACCGGACCATGCGCGGCGCGGTCCTGCTGACCGAGCTGGCCGAGCAGATCATGCGCGCCCGTTCGACAGCCGCGACCCTGGAGGCGCCGCAAGGTTGACCGATATCGACCCTCGCCTCCATGCCTTCCGGCCCGACCTCGCCGATCTGCGCCTCAGGGGTCAGGTCGAGGCAGCCGCTTTCGTGGAAGGGGAACCCGCGATCCTTGGAGCCCCGCGCGCACCCATGCGCTCGCGCCCGGAAGAGGCGGCCTCATGGACCAGCGAGATCCTTGGCGGTGAAGCGCTCCATGTCTTCGAGAGAAGGTCGGGCTGGGCCTGGGTCCAGCGCGATGGCGACGGCTATGTCGGCTATGTTCCCGAGGCTGCCATCTCAAGCCCGAGCGGGGCCCTCACCCACCGGGTCACCGCCCTGCTTGCGCCGGTGCGCGCTGAGCCAGATGTCAAGGCACCCGTGACGGCCACACTCTCCTTTGGCGTCCGGCTTGCGGGCCTTGGTGAGCGGGGCGCGTTCATGGAAACCCCGGCAGGTTTCGTGCCCACCAGCGCCATCGCACCGCTCAGCACCCGCGCCCTCGATCCGGTGGAGACCGCCCGGCGGTTTCTGGGCCTACCCTATGTCTGGGGCGGGCGTTCCGCGTTCGGGATTGACTGTTCCGGGCTCGTCCAGCTGGCGCTCGAGGCCGCCGGCCAGCCCTGCCCGCGGGACAGCGATCAGCAGCTTGCTGCCCTTGGCCAGCCCGTCGATCACCCTCAGCCTGGCGACCTCGCTTTCTTCCCCGGCCATGTCGGCTGGGTGGTCGAAGGCGATCAGCTGCTGCACGCCAATGCGTATCACATGGCCGTAACGGAAGACCCGATTCTGGCCGTCGTTGAGCGTGCGGGATGTAGCGCCGGATATCGCCGTCTGGGGACCATAGCCGCTGCATAACGGGCCTTGCCTCGACGGTTCGGCGTGGCTAGGGTGAGCAGTGGATGGGTTTTGTTCAACCTGTTGGGGGGTTTGAAGACATGCTCAACCGCAAAACCTTTTTGGCGACCGTCGCCGCACTGGCGTTGGCTGGTTGCAATTCCACAACGCTGGGTGGTGGTTCTTCCGGCGCCACCGGGTCAGCGGGTGCTGCCGGTTCGCAGAATGCCGCTGCCGAGCTTACCCGTTGCGCGCGGCCGCTCGGTGTGGCCGCTCTGGTCGAAGAGCCGAACCAGGCGCTGGCGAGCGCCAATCTGCCCAGCCCCGTGCCGATGCTCAAACTGATGATGGGTCAGTCGGGTTGCTTCCAGATCGTTGACAGGGGTGCCGCATCCGAAGTGTTGATGCGCGAGCGCGAACTGATGAATCAAGGGCAGCTTCAGGGCGGTTCGCAAATGGGCGCCGGCCAGATGGTCGCTGCCGATTTCCTGATCTCGCCGCAGGTGATTTTCCAGGACCAGAACGCAGGCGGTGGCGCCGGGGCGCTTGGGGCGTTCCTGCCGGGCATTGCCGGGGTTGTCGCTGGCGGCCTGTCGGTCCAGAACCTTGAAGCGCAGACGCTGCTGACCCTGGTCAATACCCGCTCCGGGGTTCAGGAAGCGGTGGCCGAAGGGAGCGCCAAGAAGCGCGATATCGGCTTTGGCGGACTTGGCTTTGGCGGAGGCATCGGCGGAGCCATGGGTGCCTATGAAAGCACCGATATCGGCAAGATCGTCGTGGCAGCCTTTCTGGATGCGCACAACAATCTGGTGAGCCAGATGGGCGCGATGCAGGCTCAGGATCGCCCGCAAGCCTGGCAAACCACAGCTTCGGTCAATTTCCGGGCGGGCCCGAGCACGGACGACGCGGTGATCGGCAATCTTCCGACAGGAACAACCGTCTATCCCACAGGCCGCGAAGCCGGCACGTGGTGGGAGATCGAAGCCATTGGCCAGACCGGCTGGGTCTCTTCGAACTACCTTCGGAACTGATCCGATCCGTTTTTGGACTTTTGCACGCCGCCGACCCCATGGTCGGCGGCTTTCTTGCGTGCGGGGACGGAAAAGGACGCTCAGGCGCGAGCGCGCTTGAGAATACTGGCGACCGCGAGATCCAGCATGTCGGCAAGCTCGCTTTCTTCCGCCCGCTCAAGATCGGGCCGATCGATCTCCGGCTTGCGCATGCCTTCATAAAGGCCTTCACGCAGTGCGATCACGACAAGCGCGTCGACATGCGCCGAGAGGGTTACGGTGACATCATCGTGATGCCGCCAGCCCTCGGGCAGACGGTCGAGCATAATGGCCAGCGAACGCGCTACCTGCGATATCCGGTCGAAATCGAACCCGGCGGCCTGGCCCGCGACGTTGAAGGCCAGATCAAACATCTCGGTCCAGATATCGCCATGGTCGTCGCGTGCCTTCAGGAAGGTCGTCGCCTTGGTGCGGAGGGAATCGAGGTCCCGGCGCAGGACATAACCGTAATCTTCCTTGCGGTCCCGCACCTTTTCCGTGCCGCGCTGCACCATCTGCTCGAAGGTCATGCCGCTCTTGCGGTCGCGCAACTCGTCGCGCAGCCTTGTGTCGGGCGAAATCTTGAACGAACGCACCATCGGGGTCACGATCTGTCGGAGCCGGATGCGCGCATCAGCCGGTGCACGTCCTCGGGCGTCAGGGGCTTGTCGATCACGGCAGAGATATCGTCCTCCCGCCGCTCGGAGCCTTGCGGCGGACGGCCGTCATGGCGACGGCGATCGGGTCCGAAATAGCCCGGTGCCCGCACGAACTCCCTTGGTGCCTCGATCACGCTGAAAATCCGGCGGGCAAGATCATCGGGGGTGACAGGTTTGGCGAGATATTCGTTCACCCCGGCATCGCGAGCCATCTGCACACGCCATTTCTCGGTGTGGCCGGTAACCATGATGACCGGGACAAGAGGGTTCACGCACTCATTGGAGAAACGGATGAACTCGGTCAGGCGCAAGCCATCCATGACCTGCAGCATCCAGTCGAGGATCACCAGATCGAAGGTTTCCTTCTGCAACAGTTCCCGCGCCGGCAGGCCATCACTGGCTTGCTGGATCTGACGCACGCCGAAAGATTCGAGCATGTCGCAGATCAGCCTGCGCATGAAGCTGTTGTCGTCCACCACCAGCACGCGCAGACGCGCAAGGTTGTAGTGCGCGCTCATTCATCCCCCGCATGGGCCCACGCCACAACCTTAACGCCACACTTCGCCGGTGACCAGAGCCTATCAGCATTGGCGCGGGGCGAGCCCCTCATGATGCCGGGCGCCCCCGGGCAGATGCCGGTCGCCCGGTCGAGGCGGCCAGGGAGGCGGCCACCCCGACGCAGGCATGGCCCGGTTCTTGTGCCGACCTCAATGCAGGGTGATGCCGCCGGCGCCCTCGCCATGATCGCCGCGCGGTGCCGCCGCCGCCAGTCCCGGCTCGGGATGGATGGGGTGACCTGCAAGGATCAGCGACCCATCCCGGGCTGTGACGTCCACCGTCGTCTGGTCGGTGATGTCGCCGGCCAGCAGCCGCTCGGCCAGCGGGTTCTGCAGATGACGCTGGATCACACGCTTCAGGGGTCGGGCCCCATAGACCGGATCATATCCGGTCTCCGCCAGCCAGCTGCGGGCCGCCTCGTCGACCTGAAGCCTGATCTGCCGGTCGTCGAGGAGAGCCTGCAGGCGCTGGAGCTGGATATCGACGATGCCCTGCATCTGCGCACGGCCGAGCCTGTGAAAGAGCAGGATCTCGTCCAGCCGGTTCAGGAATTCCGGGCGGAAATGGCTCTGGACGACGGCCATGACCTGGGGGCGGACAGCGGCGCTGTCCTCGCCATCCGGCTGGTTGGCGAGGATCTCGGCCCCGAGATTGGACGTCATGACGATCAGCGTGTTGCGGAAATCGACCGTCCGGCCCTGCCCGTCCGTCAGGCGCCCGTCATCGAGCACCTGCAGCAGCACGTTGAAGACATCCGCGTGCGCCTTCTCGATCTCGTCGAACAGGATCA
>CAZPBH010000085.1:0-1259 GCA_964584645.1 uncultured Rhodospirillales bacterium
CAACCCCTTCTTCGCCCCCGATCCGGCCATCGTTCCGGTCTGGGAGGAGCTGGTCGACACCACCCGCAAGGCCGGCGACAGCCTGGGTGCGGTGATCGAGGTGGTGGCCGAAGGGCTGCCGCCCGGCCTTGGCAGCCCGGTCTATGACAAGCTCGACGCCGATATCGCCAGGGCGCTGATGAGCATCAACGCGGTCAAGGGGGTCGAGATCGGCGAGGGCTTTGCCGCCGCCGCGCTGACGGGTTCACGGAATGCCGACGAGATGCGCATCGGCGAGGACGGCCAGCCGGTCTTTCTTTCCAACCATGCCGGCGGCGTGCTGGGGGGGCTTTCCACCGGTCAGCCGATCTTGGCGCGCTTTGCGGTGAAGCCGACCAGCTCGATCCTGACCCCGCGCCAGAGCGTGGACCGCTTCGGCGCGGAGGTTGATATCGTCACGAAGGGCCGGCACGACCCCTGTGTGGGCATTCGTGCCGCGCCGGTGGGCGAGGCCATGCTGGCCTTCACCCTGGCCGATCATCTGCTGCGCCATCGCGGGCAGGTGGGGGAAGTTTAGCGCCTCAATCCCACAAGCGGTCCCACCAGGGCCGGGGCTTCGGCAGGGCGCTGGCGTCCTGTCCGTTGGCCGCCATCTTCTGCTCGATCTCGGCCATCTCCCAGCCGGTGAGGCTGGCCAGGGTCCTGGCTTCTTCCGCGAAGCGGGCCGGCAGGCTCGCGCGATACTGCTCCGCCCCTTCGCATTGCGCGTCGCCCGTATAGGGATGGCGCAGGATGTAGCGGCCCTGCCAGTTCTCGCGGTCACCGGTGATCTGGAACTGCAGGTCCTGGGGGTGGGTTTCGGCCGTGTAGCGCAGGTGCAGGCGCGTCACGAAGGCGTTCACGGGTTGCGGCTGACCCGGCATCATGCGGCCCTGTTGCGGGCGGTTGCCGGCTTCGGCGAGCCAGAAGGCCCCGAGCTCGCGCAATTGCGCCACGGAGAGCGGATCGGCCGCGCAGGGGTCGCACCAGCTCATGTCCCAGGCATATTCAAGGAAGGTCGCGCGCCCGCCTTCCTTCTCGACCTGATGTTCGAACATGGCCTTGTAGAATGCGCCGAATTCATCCTTCACGAAGATCGGCACATCCATGTTCGAGGGCAGCTTGACGGTGCGGTAGTTGGTGGTCTCGACCCGGCCCTTTCGGGTGATGGCGAAGACGAACAGCTCCTGCTCGCCGCGCGCGTTCAGCGTGCCGAGCCGGATCGGCAGCTCGAAGCGCGG
>CAZPBH010000085.1:1269-8147 GCA_964584645.1 uncultured Rhodospirillales bacterium
GCTCTCATAGGCGACCGAGAGCGGGCGCAGCATCTGGTAGTCGCTTTCCGCCAGCTCCTCCAGATTGACCTTGGCGACGAAGAACTTGAGATCGTCCCGGATATAGCTCCCAAGGATCTCCTCGGCCCCTTCCGGCAGCTGGTAGCCCTCCTGATTGAGCCAGGTGAGCAGACCATCGGATTGTTCGGCCGAGAGGATCTGGATGTCATATTCGCCGACGGTGTATTCGGCCTCGATGGTCACGCCCAGCGCCTTGGCGCTCTGGCGGCCGGCACCGGCGGTCTCGGCCGTGGCGGAGAAGGCGCGCATCGCGATGCCGTCTTCCATCACCCGCATCTCGCACGGGTTGGGGTCGAAATACTCGACCAGCCGCGGGGCGGTGTAGCGGTCCAGATGGTCGATGATGCCGGGATCGGCGACATTGATCTGGCCTTCCTCCAGCACCGTCGGCACCGGAATGACGATGGCGAAATCCTTCACATCACCCTGATAGTCATTCGCCATGGTCAGCACGGTGCGGTCGCCATCGCGGACCATCACCACCTTGGACGCCTCATTGAACAGGTCGGTGCCGGCCTGCGCGACATAGAAGCCGCAGAAGGCGTCAGCTTCGGGGGCGAAGCTCAGCCAGCCGGCCAGCAAGGCCGGGATCGCCAACAGACGCAAGTTCATCCTCTTTCTCCTCTTCAGGGGCAGGGGTCCAGCGATGGGCCGGAGCGGGGAAAAGACGGTTGATGACGGGTACCAGCGGGGCCGCGAAGACGAGCGCCCAGATCAGCCCGCTGCGCGAATGCGCCTCGACCAGCAGCGCCAGCGCCAGCGCCGCCACGATGGCTGCGAACAGGATCCGCCCCAGCCGATGGACGGGCGTGGTGCGCGGGTCGGAAATCATGAAACAGGCGAAGATCAGCAGCGCCCCCGACTGCACCTGCAGCAGCGGGATCGCCAGCGGATCGCCGAGCCAGAGCGCACGCCCGAAGAGAAACAGCGCGAACGCCCCCAGAAAGGCGAGCGTGATGTCGGCCCGGCGGGCATTGGTCAGCACCGCGACCCCCAAGAGCCCGGCCAGCGCCAGCAGCCAGGTCGTCGTCCCCCATTGCGCCGGGCTGATCCAGGCGAGCGGGCTCAGCGCCGTGGTGATCGCAATCGCCAGCGCTGCCGGGTTGAACAGATGCCGGTCGTCGAAACGCAGCAGGCATTTCCCGCCCAGCCCGATCAGGGCGGCGAGAGGATAGAGCCAAAGGGCCTCCACCCGCAGCAGCAGGCTGAGCGAGCAGCCGGTGATCAGCGCACTCTTCAGATCGAACAGCGGCGCCCCGGTCAGCCGGTTCAGGGCCATCTGTACCAGCGCCACGCTGCTCAAGGCGGCAGCGACATCGAGCGGCCGGGCACCGAAATCGAGTGCCACAAAGTTCACGAGGATCAGCGAGGACAGGGCCGCGATCTGCCAGTCGCGCGCATCCCGACCGAGGCTCCTCCAGCCATCCATCATGCCCGACCCTTCCGCTACCGCCCGCCTGACTCATGATCGAACCAGACAAATTTCCCGATCAGATGATTCCATCTGATCGGAATTTGCTCTGGCCGGCGGGATCACACCCTCACCGGTTCAGGAAGCGTTAAGCCCGTCCGTTTGTCAACCTGGCGTCCGCAAAGCGGCGATCTGGAGGCACGGCGTTCAGAATTCTTCCAGCAGGCGGCCGAAGCCCATGATCCGGTCGGGGATCCCGGTGGTGCGCAGCGCGTGCCAGTAGGTGGCCGTGTTGATGGCGATCACGGGCTTGCCCAGAAACCGCTCGGCCGCAGCGGCCAGATGGATGAAGGAGAGGTTGGTGCCGACCTGCACGATGGCGTCGACCTCCGGGCCGTCGAGGTCCCTCACCACCTCGCGGCAGCGCGCTTCCGGCACCTTCGCGATGGCGGTCCAGCTCGGGCATTCCAGGCAGGTCTCGCGCACCACCTCGAAGCCGGCCTCGGTGAAATAGCCGGCGACCTCTGTATTCGCGGCCGGGAAATAGGGGCTGAAGAAGGCGATCCGCCGGATATCTCGGCCGGCCGCCCGATAGGCCTCCAGCGCCGCGCGGCAGGCATGGCTGCCGATGGAAACCCCCTTGCCGCCGCCACGCGCGCTCACCCCTGCGGCGAAGCGATCCGCCCCGTCAAGCCCGCCATAGAAGGTGATCGCGCTCATGCCCATGACGAAATGATCGGGCTCGGCCGTCATCACGGCATCGACCGCGTCCAGCACATTGTCAGCGATGACGCGTGTGCCCGCCATGAAGCTCTCATTGCTGATCGCCTGCGCGTTGGGGGTCAGGATGCGGCTGTAATGGTTGGTGACGCCCGGCACGCGCAGATCGTCGAAATCGGGCTGGACGATGGTGTTGGTGGACGGCCCCAGCACGGCGAATTTCGCCCGCCAGCCGCGCGCATCCGGTGCGGGTGCCTCAACCATCGGCCAGCCAGGCCGCGATGTTGCGCACATAAAGCCGCACATCCTCGACCGCCGCGGGATCGCTGGCCATGCCCTCGCCTTCGGGCTCGCCCACGAAGCTCGGGCAGCCGGCGCCGACATCCCAGTTATAGTCGCAAAAACGATGGAAGGTCGCCTCGTTCACCGCCCGTCCCAGCCGGGCGCCGTCCTCCTCATGGGCCTCGAACGCCACCGCGATGTTGAAGGGCACCTTCGTGACCTTGCTGCGCCCGCGCGCCAGCACCTGGGCGAAAGCTTCCGCACCTTCGGGAACGCCGACCGCGCCCTCATGGGGATGGGCGGGCAGCCGGTCGATGACCGAGCCATCCGGGCGGCGCAGGATCGGGTGCACGGGCTCGACCGGCTCGATCTTCTGGAAATCGCCATTGGCGCCCGAATGATAATTCGGCCAGGAGAGATGGACCGTATAGGGGTCGTCACGGACATGCCGCGCGGTATCGATCTCGGGATTGATGCTCTGGAAATGATGGCCGCGCCCGACCGTGCCGAGCCGCGTCAGGCAGGCGCCCATGTCCTGATGGTCGCGGGCCAGCATCACCCCGCCCCCCTGCGCCCGGAAGGCGCGGATCGCCGCACAATCGCCCTCGCTCAGCGCATCACAGACATCGACCGCGAAAAGCCAGAGCTGATCATGGCGGCCCGTATCCAGGGCGGCGAGATCGACGTCACGGCCCGCCTCGTCCTCGACCCGGTCGGCGGCCGTCACCTCATGACCGGCGGCGCGCAGGGTGTCGGCCAACAGGCTAAAGCGGCCGATATGCCAGTCATCCGGCTCGGGCGGGATGGTCGTCTTCATCAGGATCCGGGCCATGGGGCGCTCCGTTGCCATGTGAGCAGCGGAGATGGGGCGGCCTGGCAGGGGGTCAATTTGGTTGCGGGCGCAGGCAACCCACCTTCATCGGGACCAGCCAGCCTGAATGGAGAGCCCGATGGCGCGGATCGCCCCCCTTTTCGCCCTACTTGCCGGAGTGCTGGCCGCCCCCTCGCTGGCGGTCGCAGAGACATTCGACATGGACGGGCTGGTGCGGGCCATGGAGGGCGATTTCGCCCCGGATGCGGCCATCGACCCGCCCTTCTTCGACCTCTACACGCGGGTGCGGAAGGTCGATCTCCCGGCCTTTGGCGATCCGGCCTTCTATGTCGAGATGCGCCGCGAGAGCTTCACCGGGCCGGTCAGCCGCCAGCGTATCTATGCGATGACGGGCGAGGACGCGCAGGGGCCCGTCATGACGGCCTGGGATTTTCCCGACGGGACACCCTATCACGGCGCCTGGGCGGAGCCTTCGAAGCTGGCCGGCCTGACGCCCAAGGCGCTCAGCCGGTTTCATGAGGGTTGCCTGATCCGCTGGCAGGAGACAGAGGCCGGCTTCATCGGCACCGTCACCCGGGAAAGCTGCATCCTGACCAACGCCGAAAGCGGCCGCGAGGTCGCCGTCGATATGGTGATGTCCTTCGATGAGGCCGCCTTCGGCCTGCAGGAGCAGGGCTTTGCGGCCGGCACCGATCAGGCGCTGTTCGGACGGGCCGAGCCCTTCGTCTTTCCGCGTCGGGACTGAAATGAGGGGACCTGAGAGGGGGACGTGGCTGGACGGGGAGCAGAGACCGCGCCCGGCCGTCAGATGCCCTCGGCTTCCCCGCGCAGGGCTTCGAGATCGTTCAGCTGGACCCGCCCGCTGGGCTGGAGCTGGATCAGGCCCGCGGTCTTGAGCTGGGTGATGGTGCGGCTCACCGTTTCGGTCGTCAGGCCCAGATAATCGGCGATATCGGAGCGGCTCATCGGCATGTGCACCGGGCTCTCGATCTGGCCACGACGGATCGCACGATCGGCCAGGGTGACGAGGAAGGAGCAGATCTTCTCGCGCGCGCTTTTGCGGCCGAGCAGCAGCATCTGGTCCTGGGCAGCGACCAGCTCGTTGGAGGCCATGGCGAAAAGGCGGCGCTGCAGACGGGGATATTGCTCGGTCAGCCGGTCGAGCTTGTGCCGCGGAAACCGGCACAGCGTGACATCGGTGACGGCCTCGGCCGTGTAGGAATAGGTCTCGTTGACCGACAGGCCGAGAAAATCGCCGGTGATCATGAAGCCGGTGATCTGCCGGCGACCATCGGGCAGCAGCTTGAACAGCTTGACGGTGCCGGAGGTCACATTGAAGAGATGGTCTGCCGGTTCGCCCTCATGAAACAGGTTCTCATGCGCGTCGAGCCGGACGATCTGGACGATTTCGGCAAGCAGCGACAGGTCGTCGGCGTCCATCGCCGAACAGATGGTGAGCCCACGCACCGCGCATGCCCCGCAGGGGCCCGCGAGGTTCGCCGGCAGCTCGCCGTTCTGTCTGGCCATGTCGAAAGGCGGCATTGCGTCCTTCCCGACTCCGTTGCGTGCGTATCCGTCTCGGGAATGTCCGGCTGGTCGGTGCGCCGGCAGGTTGCCGGCAAGGGCGCATCCCGCCCCGTCCCAAGGGTCACCGACCCCGAATCGTCATCCCGATACCATCCACTTGATCTGGATCATGCCTGATCTTTTCCCCAAAGGCAAGTGTTTCCAGAATATTCGCTTGGGGCATTTTTGTGACGCGCTGCGTGTTTCATGGGAAGAAACTTCATTAGCTTCCTCTAATGGGCGGATCAAAAGCCGCATAAATCATGTAAATAATCTGACATTATTTCTCTTTTCTGGGAAAATATAATGAAACAACAAATAAAAGCGAATTTCTGCAGTCAATCTCGAATCTGGCAAAGATTTTTCTTGACAGGATCGCCGGGCATGATCCACCGCGCGGCAGTATCGTGACCATGGGCGTGCCCGGCTGCGGGCCTCCGCCTGCTGACAAAGCTGTTCGGGCGCCCAAGCTGAAGGGCATGATGCTGCGCCGTCTGCCCGAACATCTGGTGAACCGGATCGCGGCGGGCGAGGTGATCGAACGCCCCGCCGCCGTGGTCAAGGAACTGGTCGAAAACGCCATCGATGCCGGTGCGCGGCGCATTGCGGTGACGGTGGCCGAAGGCGGGCGCGCCCTGATCCGGGTGCGTGATGACGGTATCGGCATGGACAGCGATTCCCTGATTCTGGCGGTGGAACGCCATGCGACCTCCAAGCTGCCGGAAGACAATCTGGATCACATCACCGAGCTCGGCTTTCGTGGCGAGGCGCTGGCCGCGATCGGTGCGGTCAGCCGGTTCAGCCTCACCAGCCGCGCGCGCGACAGTGACCAGGCCCATCGCATCCGGGTCGAGGGCGGGCGCCTCAGCGGGCCGGAACCGGCCGCGCTCGACACCGGCACGCTGGCCGAGATGCGCGATCTGTTCTTTGCCACACCGGCCCGGCTGAAATTCCTGAAGGCCGAACGCACCGAGCGGGGCCATGTCCGCGACATGGTCATGCGTCTGGCCATGGCGCGCCCGGAAATCGGCTTCCGGCTCGATGATGAGGGGCCCCGCCCGCTCGACCTGCCGCCGGATCAGGATCGCGGCCAACGCCTGCGGGCCCTGCTCGGCGCCGATTTCCACGACAACGCCGTCGAGGTCGTGGCGCAGCGCGACCTCATGCGCCTGGAGGGCCTCGCCAGCCTGCCGACCTTCAACCGGCCGACGGCCGCCCAGCAATTCCTGTTCGTCAACGGCCGGCCGGTGCGGGACCGGCTGCTGCTGGGCGCAATCCGCGGCGCCTATGCCGATTTTCTGGCCCGCGACCGGCACCCCGTACTGGCCCTGTTCCTTACCCTCCCGGAAGATGAGGTCGATGTGAACGTGCATCCGGCCAAGGCGGAAATCCGGTTTCGCGATTCCGCCCGGGTGCGTGGGCTGATCGTCGGCGGGCTGCGCGCCGCCCTGGCCGAGGCCGGCCACCGGGCCTCGACCACCGTGGCCCAGGCCGCCCTCGGCGCCTTCCGACCGGGCGGGCCGGCCGGACCTGCCGGCGGGCGCGCCAGCCCCGAAGCCCTGGCGCTGGCCCGCAACGCGCTGGCCCCGCAGCTGGCAGAACCCCCGGCTGCAGCCTTTGCGACCCCGCCCGGGGCGCGGGCCGTGACCCCGGAAGCGGTGGTGCCATCCCCGCCAGAGGAGGCCGGGAACGGTCAGGATGCCTGGCCGCTGGGCGCGGCGCGCGGTCAGGTCCATGGCACCTACATCATCGCCGAGGCCGCCGACGGGCTGGTCATCGTCGACCAGCACGCCGCCCATGAGCGGCTCGTCTATGAACGCATGAAGGCGGCGCTGGCCGAGGGCGGGGTGGCCCGGCAGGGCCTGCTGATCCCTGCCGTGGTGGATCTGGGCGACGCGGCCGCCGAGCTGATCGAACGGGCCGCCGAACTGGCCGAGCTGGGCTTCGAGGTCGAGCCCTTCGGGCCCGGTACCGTGCTTGTGCGCGCCACGCCGGCCCTGCTGGGGC
>CAZPBH010000086.1:0-8138 GCA_964584645.1 uncultured Rhodospirillales bacterium
GCAACGCCAGACGGATCTCCGAATAGGTCGGCAGCGGCACGGTCATGAACTGGTCCGGACCGATGATGTGAACATCATGGCCCAGCTTGCGCAGCTCGCCTGCCACGGTGTCGATCGAACGGACCACCCCATTGACCTGAGGATACCAGGCGTCGGTGATGAACAGGATGCGCATGGACAGGCTCGGCTGGACGGTGCGGCGGGTGCCGGAAACGATTCGCGAAACGGTTGGACCGGCATGGCGGCGCGCTGGCGCGAGGGCCGGGGCACCACCCGGGTCCGCCGCGTGTCATAGGAGGCTTTGCGTGTCGCGTAAAGTGTCGCGCCGCCTTGTCGGCGGTTCCCCCAACGAAATGCGGCCCGCATCGCTGGGCAGCGGATGCGGGCCGCGACATCGTCGTGCCTCCCGTGCGGGGGAGATTGTGAGGGCATTGGGCACGACGATGAAACACGCATGAGGTTCGGATCAGGCCAGCGCACCTCCCCCGAGCCCGTCGGGCATCATGTCCCCGTCCTGCCGCGCGGCGCGCCTGCGATGCAGATACTGCACGAAGGCACGGTCCATACCGCGGACATGTTCGAAGAACCAGCCACGCAGAAAGCCGGCATCGTCGACCGTGAAGGCCCGGGTGTTCATGTCGAACTGGAAGAGCCAGTGCACGAAGGTGGAGACGAGCTCGACATGCTCGGCGCGATGAACCGCGCGATGAGGAAAGGCCGTTTCCGCCATCATCGCCTCTTCATGGGCGAAATGGGCGCGAATCGCTTCGATCAGGTCGCAGGCGGCCTCGGCCACCTGGGTACGGGCCGACCCGGCGAGAAGCGTTGCCTCGAGTGCCAGGACGAGATCGAGCAATTCGCGATGATCACGATCGATCTCTTCCTCGCCCAGCACGCAATCGCCGGGCAGGTCGTTTCCCCATGTCCGCAGCGATGGCTCGGTCGGTAACACCCGTCCGTGCATGGCCTCCTCCCACATCAAGAAGCCATGCTACACCACGGAGCGATTAAAAATAACTAAATTATAGGCATTTTTGCACGCAACAGGTGCGCGTCAGGTCCGCCCTGCGGACATATGGCGGATGACGGCACCGCTATCCGGTCAGCGCGGCGCCAGCATCATGATCATCTGGCGGCCTTCCATCTTTGGCATCTGCTCGACCTTGGCGAGGGGATCGAGCTGATCGCGCACCCGCATCATGACGTTCATCGCGATGTCCTGATGCGCCATCTCGCGTCCGCGGAACCGCATGGTGACCTTGACCTTGTCGCCTTCCTCAAGGAAACGGGTGGCGCTGCGCAGTTTCACGTCATAGTCGTGATCGTCGATGTTGGGGCGCATCTTGATCTCCTTGACGTCGATCGTCTTCTGCTTCTTGCGCGCCTCGTTCTGCTTTTTCTGCAGTTCGTACTTGTACTTGCCGTAGTCGAGGATCTTGCACACCGGTGGATCGGCGTTGGGGGATATCTCGACAAGGTCGAGCCCGGCTTCCTCGGCCGCATCAAGGGCATCCTCGATGGCCACCACGCCGACCTGGTTGCCGGCTTCATCGATCAGGCGCACCCGGCGTTCTCTGATCTCCTCGTTGATCCGCGGCCCGTCCTTCTTGGGGGTGGGTGCGGGCGGATAGGGTCTGGCTATGGTAACGGCCTTTCGTCAGTGGATGGAAGTGAGCGTAAGGTGCGCGATCCCCCTGCCCCATGCAAGGGTAACGGATGCGGGTTGCCGGTCCTCACAGGCGCGGGCCGACGGCAAGGGCAAGCGCGATCGCCGGCAGGGAGATCAGCGTCGACAGCAGCACGATGTTGGCGACCACCCCTTCCGGCCCCTCATAGCGCTCGGCCAGCAGATAGTTGAACACCGCCGAGGGCATCACCGCCTGCACGAGGATCACCCCGGCCATCACCTGATGCATGTCGAACAGCCAGATGGTCCCGAAGCCGATCGCCAGCCCCGCAACCAGCCGCGTGCCGGCCAGCACCCACACCGTGGTCGTCATCATCCACGGGATGCGCGAGAGCGAATAGCCCATCGCAAACAGCGCCAGCGGGATCGCCAGCCCGCCCAGCAGGTCGGTGGTGTTCATCAGCCAGAGCGGCGGTTCGATGCCGAGCAGATAGACCCCCAGCCCCACCAGAAGGCCATAGAGCGGCACCGAACTCAGCACCGGCTTCAGCGTGAACTGCCCGCCCGCCAGCGCCACACCGAGGGTGAAGGTCCCGGCGATCCAGCACACGGTGTAGATGAGCGCGAGACTGGCGCCGAGATCGCCGAAGGCGAACAGGCACAAGGGCACGCCGAGATTGGCGTTGTTGCCGAAGATGACCGAGGGCAGATAGGGCGCCGGCCGGAGCCCCCGCAGCTTCGCCGCGACCCAGCCGGCGGCGGCAAAGACCGCCATCCCGCCAAAGGCCGCATAGACCACCTCGGCCACCTGCTCGCGCGGCACGTCGAGCTCGGCCAGCGTGTTGAAGGCAAGACAGGGGATCGCAAGGTCGAGCACGAGCTTTGAGGAGGCCTCGGTGTCGAAGGGCTGGCGAAACCATCCCCAGCCATAGCCGGCGGCGAGCACCAGCAGCACCGGCAGCAAGGTATCGACAAGCAGACCCAACATCGGCGCCCGTTATGAACCTTGTGGGCTCGGCGGGCAACCTGCCGTGAAGGGCGAGGGGCGACAGCCCTTACCCCGCCCCCCCCGCCAACGTCACTTGCATCGGCGCGCCCGGTGTCGGACCCTGTCGAGGTTCATCATGAACCCGGGGGAGGGGCGATGATCGAGAATGTGGACGACAAGGTTGAACGCTTCATGATCCAGGCCGCGATCGTGGGCGGGATCCTGGCGCTTCTCCTGCTGGTGTTGGGGGTGTGGGCTTTCGGCTGGATGATTGATCCGGACCGGGCACCGGTGGCCTCCGAGCCCCAGCTGGCCGAGATGGCTCGCCCCAGCCCCCGGGCCATGCCGCAGCCCCAGGCCGACCCCGGCGCAGTTGATGCCCCCTATATGAGGGTGTTGCCGAAGATGCAGCCCCAACGCATCACGCTGCTTCCCTCCACCGGCGGCCCGATGCCCCTGAACGGTCACCTGCATGAGGGTGCGGGTCGGGATGGCCGTGACGCCGTGATCCTGACCCCGAGCGACGGCCCTTATGACAGGAACGGGGCCATCCCGCTGTTCCATGTCGTCCCCGATGCGCCGGCGGCACGGGAGGTGACGCTGCATGCCACCCTCCGCGGGGAGGGCCTCGACGCCATCGCCACGCTCATGATGAACCTCACCCATGCCAATGGCGGCGGGCAGGGCGAGGCGCCCTTCGCGGGCTCGGTCGAAGGAACCACCGGCTGGGGCGACCTCTCGATCAATATGCAGCTGCCCGAACGCAGCCAGCTCGGCGATATCTCCATCGGGGTGTTCTCGCCCGCCACTCAGGGCCGGGTCTGGATCGATACGCTGGACATAGAGCTGCGCTGAGGGTGGACGTGACCAAGGCAGCCTGCGTCACGGTGGCCCGCCTGCATGATATGGAGGCCGCGCTGGTGGCCCGCTCTGTCCTTCAGGCAGCCGGTATACCAGCCTTCATACCGGAGGAAGGGCTGGCCCGTGTCGCCTGGCACTACACCACAGCCCTGGGCGGGGTGCGCCTGATGGTGCCGGCCCGTGCGGCTGAGGAAGCGCGCACGCTGCTGGAACCCGTGCCGGTCGAGCCCGCCACCGTCGAGGCACGCCCGCGCCGCGTCCTGCCGCTCTGGGGCTGGCCGCTTGCACTCGTGCTGGGGGCGGTGCTGACGCTGGAAGCCGCTACGGCCGTGCTCCGCTGGCGGCGCTGAGGCCTCCGGCTCAACCCGGCGACCTAGCTTCCTCAGCCAGCAGGGTGACCGCCTCATCCAGGCTCAGCACCTGCTGATCCTTGCTGCCGAGACGGCGCAGGGCGAGCGTACCCTCCTCGGCCTCGCGCTTGCCGACCACGGCGATCAGCGGGGTTTTGGCCAGCGAATGCTCGCGAACCTTATAGTTGATCTTCTCATTGCGCAGGTCAGTTTCGACCCGCAGCCCGGCCGCACGCAGCCTCTCGGCCACCTGCTCAGCATAGCCATCGGCCTCGCTGACAATGGTCGCCACCATCACCTGTAAGGGCGCGAGCCAGAGCGGCAGCTTGCCGGCATAATGCTCGATCAGAATACCGGCAAAGCGCTCAAGCGAGCCGAACAGCGCCCGGTGCAACATCACCGGCGGGCGCCGCTCGCCATCGGTGCCGATGTAAGTGGCGCCCAGCCGCTCAGGCAGGTTGAGGTCGACCTGCAGCGTGCCGCATTGCCAGTCGCGCCCGATAGCATCGCGCAGCACGAATTCCAGTTTCGGCCCGTAAAACGCGCCTTCACCCGGATTGGTGGTGTAGGCAAGCCCGGCAGCCTCGACCGCCTCTTTCAAGGCCGCCTCCGACTTATCCCAGATCGCATCCGAGCCGATGCGCTTTTCGGGTCGGTCAGAAAATTTGACCCGCACATCCTCGAACCCGAATTCGCGATAAATGTCCAAAATCAGCTGGCAGACAATCCGGCATTCATCAGTAATCTGGTCTTCGGTGCAGAAGATGTGGGCATCATCCTGGGTAAAGGCCCGCAAGCGCATCAGCCCGTGCAGCGCGCCCGAGGGCTCAAACCGGTGCACCTTGCCGAATTCGGCGATGCGCAGCGGCAGATCGCGATAGCTCTTGATGCCTTGCTTATAGACCTGCATCCCGCCCGGGCAGTTCATCGGCTTGAGGGCATAGATGCGATCCTCACGCGCCTCGGTGGTGAACATGTTCTCCCCAAATTTCTCCCAATGGCCTGAGCGTTCCCAAAGGCCGAGATCCATAATATCGGGGGTGTTGATCTCCAAATAGCCGGCTTCGCTCTGGCGGCGGCGCATATAGGTGATCAAGTTCTGGAACAGGGTCCAGCCCTTGGGGTGCCAGAACACACTGCCCTGGGCCTCTTCCTGGAAGTGATAAAGGCCCATCTCACGCCCTAGCCGGCGGTGGTCGCGCTTCTCGGCCTCTTCCAGCTGGGTCAGATAGGCGTCCAGCTCCTTCTGATTGCGCCAGGCGGTGCCGTAGATGCGCTGAAGCATGGCGTTGCGATGGTCGCCGCGCCAATAGGCCCCGGCCAGCTTCATCAGCTTGAAGGCGGTCCCGACTTTGCCGGTGGCGGGCAGATGCGGGCCACGGCACAGATCATGCCAGCCGCCCTGGCGATAGATGCTCACATCCTCGCCCGCCGGCAGCTCTTCGATGATTTGGGCCTTATAATGCTCGCCCAGATCCTTGAAATGGCGGATGGCCTCGGCGCGGTCCCAAACCTCGCGGGTGAAGGGCTCGTTACGGGCCACGATCTCACGCATCTTGGCCTCAATCGCCTCCAGATCATCGCTGGAGAATGGCTCCTCACGGGCAAAGTCGTAATAGAAGCCGTTCTCGATCGCCGGGCCTATGGTCACCTGGGTGCCCGGAAACAGCTCTTGCACAGCTTCGGCCATGACATGGGCGGCGTCGTGGCGGATCAGCTCCAGCGCTTCTTCATCTTTGTCGGTGATGATCCGGACCTTGGCATCGCTGGCGATCTCCCGGCCCAAATCCCAAAGCTCGCCATCAACCTCCACCGCCAGCGCCTTTTTGGCCAGCGACGGCGCGATATCGGCCGCCAGCTCCGCCCCCGTCACCGCGCCCGTGAAGGTACGCACACTGCCATCGGGCAGGGTGATGCGGATTTCGGCATGATCGGCGGCGGCAGCATCGGCCATGATGGCGTTCCTCGGGTCACGGAATGAGCGTGTTTTCCTTATGTAGCGCAGCCCGCGCCCACGACGAAAGCCCCGGCCCCGTCATGGGACCCCTGCCCGTCAGTTCTGTCGCCGGCAGGCGTCGCGATAATCGTCCAGCAGCATCGGCCAGCCCTGCTCGCTAGCCAGGCCGTCGCGATAGGATTGCGCGTCAGGGCCATGGCGCTCGAACTCGTCATGGGTCAGCCGCACGGTGCAGCCACGCTTCTTCGGGGTCCATTCCAGCACCAGCAGACTGGCATGGGCCGGGTCGGGCTCGACCTCCCGGTCATCGGTGATCATCCAGCGCAGCGCCAGCAGCCGGTTCTTTTCGCATGCCGTCACCAGACCCCAGACAAGGCGCTTGCCGGTGGTATCCACCTCGAGCGCATAGCCGTGCCGGGCGGGTTCGATCTCGATCTTCAGCAGGCGTTCCTGAGAGAAGCTGTAGGCCGGCGGCCACCAGCGGCCGAGATCGGTCGTGAACAGGGCGAAGGCCCGTGTCGCCGAACAGGCGAGCTCGCGTTCCTCGACGATGGGTTCGGGCTCGGCAACACGGGTCATGGGAGGCGGTCCATGGGGGCGGGAGCTCCGCGGCAAGGGGTGGGACTTACGAGGGGCAGGATCGCATGGTAGCTTCACCGGGCCAAGACGACAGGAGGCATGCGATGCGCATAAGGTGGCTCACAGTGCTGATGATGGTCCTGCTCCCCCTCACGGCGGCGCTGGCGCAGGCTCCCGAAACTGGCGCGCCGCAGGTCGAAAGGATCGTCGGCGATGCGCAGGCCGGCCGGCAGGCCTTCATGCGCTGTGCCGGTTGCCATGCGGTCGAGCCTGGAGTGCATCGCGCCGGCCCCTCCCTCCACAATGTCGTGGGGAGGCAAGCCGGCAGGGCCGAAGGCTACGCCTATTCGTCCGCCTATCGCGAGGCCGAGCTGAGCTGGACGCCGGAAAACCTTGTCGCCTACATGGCCGACATGCGGGCCTATATCCCGGGCAGCCGCAAGAATGCTCCGGCGGTGCGCTCGCCCGAGGCGAGGGCGGATATCGTGGCCTATCTCGCCGGGCTGACCGGGGAGGCTCAGGGCCGGTAGGGTTCCTCGCGCACGGCGTGGCCGTAGACCAGCTTGGTCAGGAACAGCGGCACGAACCATTCCCAGCCGGGCAGGGTCGGCAGACCGGAGGCCAGCGCGATTCCCAGCACGATGAAGGCGAAGGCCACGGGCCGCGCGAGGTAGAGCGGCATGTGCATCACCACCGCATTCGCCCCCAGCATGTAGACATAGACCACCAGCCCGACCCAAAGCTGCCATTCGGGCCACAGCAGGGCGATGATGAAGGGATGGATGTGCCCGGCCGCAAAGACGCCCGGCAGCTTCAGGATGCGCCCCACAAGACCGTCAGCCGGCCCGCGCGGCGCATGATAGAAGCGCTTGGCACTGTTCAGCGCGTTGGCGACGACCCCGCCTGCGAGATCGGCGGCAAAGAAGATCGCCACGGCCCATTGGGCGCCGCTCCAGTCCCCGCCCGCATCGCTCCATACCAGCAGATAAAGAAGGGCGGGAAACGCGATCGCCGCCGACCAGACGAGCCCACGCTCCAGCAGGGTGGCGCCGGTGCCGCACATCAGATCGGGCTTTCCCGAATAGCGCCAGTCGATGTTCGGATCGCCCGGCACCAGGGCAGCTTCCTGCCCCTTCTTCATGGCGGCCGCTTCCCGGCGCCTCACGGCCTGTCGTCGTGCCTGCGCCACAGGCTCTCTCCCCCACGGCCCTGCCGCTGTCATTCCCTCGGCTCAAGGATTGCCGAGGGCCGGGGGCGGGTCAATCCGGAAAGCGGCTGACACCATGCCTGGGGGGGCGTCAGAGACCGCCCGGCTGCTGCAGTGCCTTCTCCCGAACCCGCCGCCAGTCTGGGTCGGCACGCACCCGCCTGATGGCCTCACCCACCTCGCCGACATCGCCCAGCCGGCGGCAGAGTTCGGCCTGTACCTCCGCCTGGGCAAGGGCCGGAAGGCGACGGCCCTCGGCGTGGATTTCCGCCAGAGCGGCCGGTTTCCCGTCCAGTACCAGCGGCCCGGCGCGCAGCTGATAGGCCTCGATCCGGTCAGGGGCGGGGCCAAGCGCGGTGCGCAGCCCGGGGGTCGCGAGGCTCAGCCGGTCATAATCGCGCCCCAGCCCTTCGGTGGCGTCCATGCGCGCCAGCTCCTCCGCATTCAGCCAGAGCAGCGTCAGATGAACGAGCGTGGCCGGGCTCGGCGCCAGCGTTGCCGGCACGCTGCCATAGGCTGCGATATGCGCGGCATAGACGCTGTCCCAGCCGGGCAGGGCGCAGGGCACC
>CAZPBH010000087.1:0-3408 GCA_964584645.1 uncultured Rhodospirillales bacterium
GGCCAGGCACCAAAGAACAGCCCGACCGCGGCTGCGGCCCCGAAGGCCAGCAGGATCGCACCCCCATCGACCGCAAAGCTCCACCCGGCGATGGCACTGAACACGGCCGAGGCGCCGATCCCCAGCAGGACGCCCAGCAGCCCGCCCAACAGGCACAGCGCCACAGCCTCGATCAGGAATTGTCGCTCGATATCGCGGCGCCGCGCCCCCACGGCGAGGCGCAGGCCGATCTCGCGCGTCCGCTCGGTCACCGAGACCAGCATGATGTTCATGATCCCGATGCCCCCGACCAGCAGCGAGATCGCGCCGATGGCCCCCAGCAGAAAGCCGAACTGACGGGCCGCATCGAGCCCGGCCGCGAGTACCTGGGTCAGGTTCTGCAGCACGAAATCATCCGGAGCGTCAGGCCGCAGCCGGTGGCTGGCCCGCAGCACCCGGCTCGCCTGGGCCTCGGTCGCCGCCACAAGATCGGCCGAGCGCGCCTTGATGAAGATGAGATCGACCCGGTCCCGGGCCAGCTCGCCCCGGTCGAGCACACGCCGGACGGCCGTCGACAAGGGAATGAAGACGACATCGTCCTGGCTCTGACCGAAGCCGCTGCTGCCCTGCTCTTCCAGCACACCCACCACCCGGAACGGCACCCGGCCAAGACGCACGCTCGCCCCGACGGGATCCACCGCTCCGAACAGCTCGCGCGCAACATTGTGGCCCAGAACGACGGTCTTCAGCCCGCCGGCCAGATCGGCTGGCTCGATGCCCCGGCCGAGCGCCAGCGCCAGATCGCGCGCTTCCAGATAGTCCGGCGTAACCCCGAAGATGCGCACCGCCCAGTTCGCCCCGCCGGCGACGATCTGCCCGCCGCCCTGCACCACAGGCGCGATGACCTGCGCGCTCGGGACTTCGGCGGCCAGTGCTGCCGCATCAGCAAGCGTCAGGGTGGGTCTCGTCCCGATCCCCAGCATGGCGCCGCCGACCGTGCCACTGCCCGGAAAGGCGACGATCAGATTGGCGCCGAGCCCGCCGATCAGCTTGTTGATCTCCCGCTCCGCAGCACCGCCAACGCTCAACAGCGCCACCACGGCAGCGACCCCGATCACCACGCCGAGCGCCGTCAGCAGGCTGCGCAACAGGTTCGACCGCAGGCTGGAAAAGGCCGCAAGCAGGGCATCGCTCATCTTCATCGCGCGCCCCGGCCCCTCAGCAGGCTGCCTGCAGCATCGCCGCCGCACGGGTGGGCTGATCGTTCCGTTGATCGGCCATCACGCGCCCATCGGCAAGCCGCAGCACCCTCTCGGCAAAACCGGCGACATCGGCGTCATGGGTTACGACGACGACCGTGTTGCCCTCATCATGCAGTTCCTGGAAAAGCGCCATGATCTCCAGGCCCGTGCGGCTGTCGAGCGCGCCGGTCGGCTCATCCGCCAGCAGCAGGGCGGGCGTGTTCACCAGCGCCCGGGCGATGGCCACACGCTGTTGCTGGCCGCCGGAAAGCTGGCTCGGGCGATGGTGCATCCTGTCGCCCAGCCCGACCCGCTGCAGCGCCGCCTCGGCGCGCTCCCGCCGGCGGGGGGCGGGCAGGCCGGCATAGACCAGCGGCAGGGCCACGTTCTCAAGCGCTGTGGCGCGGGCCAGCAGGTTGAAGGACTGAAAGACGAAGCCGATGGTGCGGTTGCGGATCTCGGCCAGCCGGTCGGGCGGCAGGCCCTCCAGCGCGGCACCCTCGAGCCGCACGGTGCCGAGGGTCGGCCGGTCGAGGCATCCAAGCAGGTTCATCGCCGTCGACTTGCCCGATCCGCTGGTCCCCATGATCGCGGTGAAGCTGCCCCGCGGCAGGCTGAAGTTGACCGCATCGAGGGCCGTTACATGCTCGCCACCGACTTCGTAGATCTTCGTCACCCCCTCAAAGGCCATGAGGGGTGCCTCGGCGAGCGCGCTCACAGCCGCCGGAGCCCGCGCGGGCCGCCCGGCCGGAAGCCGGGGCGCCCCATCTCCTCGCCGCCGCCCCCGATGATGACAATGGTGCCCGCGTCGAGCCCAGGGCCGGCGATCTGGGTCAGACGGCCATCGCTCAAGCCCGGCTCGACCGGCACGCGGCGGGGCGCGCCCGCCCCCGGCAACCACAACGCCGGCGGCCCCCGCTCGGCCCCGGCCGGCGCATAGCGCAGGGCTGCCGACGGGGCGGCCAGCACATCGACCGCCCGCGCGATCTCGATCGCCACCTCGGCCGTCATGCCGGGCAGCAGGCGTCCCTCCGGATTGTCGGCCTCGACGATGACGGTGTAGGTGACAACACTCTGGGTCACCTTCGGAGCCTTGCGGACCTGCCGGACGGTGCCGGTGAAGACCCGCGCCGGCCAGGCATCGACCGTGAACCGCGCCGCCTGCCCGGCCACCACCCGGCCGATATCGGCCTCGTCGACATCGACCTCGATGCGCATGCGGGCCAGATCGCGGGCGATGCGGAACAGCACCGGGGTCTGCAGGCTGGCGGCCACGGTCTGGCCCGGATCGACCAGCCGGTCGATGACCAGCCCGGCCACCGGTGCAGCAATCTCGGTGCGCTCAAGGTCCACCCGGGCATCGGCGAGGCTGGCCTCGGCCTGTCGGATATCGGCCTCGGCTGCGGCAATCTGGGCTTGCGCGGAGGCGATCAGGGCCTCGCCCGCCTCGGCCTGCGCGCGGGCACGCTCGGTGGCGGCGATCGCGGCCTCAAGCTGGGCATCGGCGATGGTGCCGCGTTCGTGCAGGTCGCGCCGGCGCAGCAGATCGGCCTCGGCCTCTCGGACGGCCGCCGCAGCGGCGCGGGCCTCGGCCTCGGCCTGGGCCTGTGCGGCCCGGCGCACCGCCAGATTGGCTTGCGCCGTGGCAAGCCGTGCCTCCGCCTGGGCGACCCGCGCCTGAAAGCTCGCCGGATCAAGCCGCGCGATGACCTGGCCGGCCGCGACCGAATCGTTGAAATCCGCCAGAACCTCGGCGATCTGGCCGCTGACCTGGCTGCCGACCTCGACCTCGCCCATCGGTGTCACGGTCCCGACCGCGCTGACTTCCTCGATCAGGGTGGTGCGGACCAGCTCGCCCGTCACAAGTGCCGGCGCCGGATCGCGCGCCAGCAGCCACCAGCCGATCGCCACCGCGGCCAGCACGGCCAGAGCGGCAATCACGGCGCGGGGATGGCGCATCAGTCCGCGCATTGGCGGCTCGTGTCATGAGAGACAGCCTTCATCGCGATGACACGCCCGACCATGCGGGACCCTGCGCCACCACCTGTACCGGGTCCGACACCGGTTTTGCGCCCCCGGCAATTGTGCGAAACGATGAGACTGCCTAACCTTGGCTTCACCATGACCCTGCGCCTGACCAACTCCCTGACGCGCGAGAAGGAAATCTTCACCCCCGGCGACCCGTCAC
>CAZPBH010000087.1:3418-6021 GCA_964584645.1 uncultured Rhodospirillales bacterium
GTACGTCTGCGGCCCGACCGTCTACAATTTTGCCCATATCGGCAATGCCCGCCCGGCGGTGGTGTTCGATGTTCTGTTCCGGCTGCTGCGCCGCCTTTATGGCGCGCCGCAGGTGCTCTATGCCCGCAACATCACCGATATCGATGACAAGATCATCGCCCGCGCGGCCGAGACCGGGATCCCGATCAACGACCTGACGGCCACCTACACGCGCCATTATCGCAGCGACATGGCAGCACTCAACGTCCTGCCGCCCTCACGCGAGCCGAGTGCGACCCGGCACATTGGCGACATCATCGACATGATCACCGTGCTGATCGGGCGCGGCCATGCCTATGCCGCCCAGGGCCATGTGCTGTTTCATGTGCCGAGCTTCGCCGAATATGGCGAGCTTTCCGGCCGGTCGGTCGACGAGATGGAGGCCGGCGCGCGCGTCGAGGTCGCCCCCTACAAGATGAACCCGGCCGATTTCGTGCTGTGGAAGCCTTCCACGGCGCAGCAGCCGGGCTGGGACAGCCCCTGGGGTCGCGGGCGGCCGGGCTGGCACATAGAATGTTCGGCCATGATCCAGGCCAATCTGGGCCGCACCATCGACATTCATGGCGGCGGCGGCGACCTGCTGTTTCCCCATCACGAGAACGAGATCGCCCAGGGCACCTGTGCCCATGGCGGGGCGCTTTATGCCCGTTACTGGATGCATAACGGCTTTCTGACCGTCCAGGGCGACAAGATGGCCAAGAGCCTCGGCAATGTGGTGCTCGTGCGCGATCTGCTGGACCGCGGCTATCCGGGGGAGGCGATCCGCTGGGCGCTGCTGGCCGGGCAGTATCGCGGCCCGCTGGACTGGAGCGAGGTCAGCGTCATGCAGGCGCGGGCCGGGCTCGACCGCCTTTACCGAACCCTGCGCAAGCTGCGCGACGAGCTGGCCGCCGACGGGCTGGACGGGCAGGCCTTCGGTGCCGATCCCGACTGGAACGATGCCCCCGACGCCATCGTCGATGCGCTGCACGACGATCTGAACACGCCAGCGGCGATGGCGGCCCTGTTTGCCCATGCCCGCGCTGCGTCTCGTGCCGAAACGGTGGAGGAGCGCCTGCGGCTTACCGCCGGCCTGCGCGCCGGGGCCGGGCTGCTGGGCGTGCTGATCCAGGATCCCGATGCCTGGCTTGCCGGCCGCACCGAGGAGCTGGACATCCCCGCCGAGGAGGTCGAGCGGCAGATCGAGGCGCGCAAGATGGCCCGCAAGGCGAAGGACTTCGCCACGGCCGACAGGATCCGCGACGAGCTGGCCGCCAGCGGCATCGTGCTGGAGGACGGGCCGGAGGGCACTATCTGGCGTGTGGAGTAGATGGCTCCCCCGAGGCGATCATGGATGACGACCTCTACAACAAGCGCATTCTGGCGCTGGCGGCGGAAATCCCCCACACCGTCCGGCTTGTCGATCCTCAGGCGAGCCAGCGCAGGGAATCCCGGCTTTGCGGCAGCCGGGTCACGGTCGATGTCAACCTGAAGGACGGACGGATCGCCGAATTCGGGCAGGAGGTGCGCGCCTGCGCGCTTGGGCAGGCGAGTGCCGCCATCCTCGGCCATGGTGTGCTGGGCTGCGATCGTGCAACTCTGGCCGCCGCGCGCGACGGGCTGAAGGCCATGCTCAAGCAGGGGGCGGCCCCGCCCGAGGGCCCTTTCGCGGAACTGGAAGTGCTGCAGCCCGCCGCCGGCTATCCTGCACGCCATGCCTCCATCCTGCTGCCGTTTGAGGCGACATTGGCGGCCCTCGACGCGCTGGGGGCGCAAGACGGCACGATGCACGCCGCTGCCGAGGGCTGAGCAGCCCGCCCTTCGGGCACCATAGCTACCGGCTATTGAACCTCTAGCCAGCGGATTCTGGCGGATCGTCGGGCCTTCGGGCAGGGTCCTCTCGTCAACGAGGGACGCCCGAAGGATGAAGAGCCTGACCATGATGCCGCCCACCAATCCCGAGCTTGTCGCCCTGTTCAGCGAGGCCGGGGTGCCGATGGCGATCTCCATGCCCTTCATCGAGGCCGATCTGGCCCTGCTGCCCGGGCTGATCGCGCTCGCGACCTTCATTCTGGAGGATGCCGCCACCGTGGCTGCGGGGCTGCTGGCCGGTCAGGGCGTGCTGATGCCGCTGGTCGCCTTCATCGCCCTTTATGTCGGAATCGTGCTGGGTGATTGGGGGCTATACGGGCTCGGTCGGCTGGCGGCCTGCCGTCCCTGGCTGGCGCGTCACATGCCGCAGAGCTGGACCGAGGGCGCCACCCGCCATCTGGGTGGCCATCTGATCAAGTCGGTGCTGGGCGCACGCGCCGTGCCGGGCCTGCGCCTGACAACCTACACGCTGGCCGGCTGGCTGGGTCTGCCCTTTGCCCGTTTCGCCGCTGCGACGGCCCTCGCGGCCTTTCTGTGGACCCTGCCGGTCTTTCTGATCGTCGCCTGCTTCGGCGCTGCCGTGCTGGCGCAGGCGCCGATCTGGCTGATCGGTCTGTCTGCCCTGGCCGGAACGCTGGTGCTGACCCTGCTGCCCCATGGCCTGCGCCGGCTGCTGGCCCGCCGCGCCGCCTGAAGCTTCATCCATTCTCCCC
>CAZPBH010000087.1:6031-8104 GCA_964584645.1 uncultured Rhodospirillales bacterium
CCCATGACCGATACCACGAGCACCACCGCCGCACCGCCAGAGGCGAGCGGCAAGCCGCCCATCATCCGCCGCGCCGTGCCCTGGGTGCTGAGCGTCTGGATCGCCTTCGTCTTTATCCAGTCCCTGTTCTTCAAGTTCGCGGGCGCGGCCGAGAGCGTCTACATCTTCCAGACGCTCGAGGACTGGCTTGGCCTCGGCTTCTTCGAGCCCGGCATGCGCTGGGTGATCGGTATCACCGAGCTGGTGGCCTCCGTGTTGCTGTTCGTGCCGGGCGTGCATGTCATCGGGGCCGTGCTGACGCTGGGCGTCATCTCGGGCGCGATCTTCTTCCATCTGTTCTCGCCGCTCGGCATCGAGGTGCAGGGCGATGGCGGCACCCTGTTCATCATGGCCGTCACCGTCTTCCTGTCGGCGCTGGCCCTGATCTGGCTGCGCCGGGCCCAGCTCCTGAAGCTGCTTGGCCGCGGCCAGGCGGATAGCTGATCGGATCCTCGGGCGGGCTCGCAATCCGGGCCCGCCCACGCTATGTTGAGAGCGTCTCCTGACACTGACGGCGTCCCACGCCGGCGGAGCCGGGCCGGGGCGACCGGCAGCGGATCCGCGGACCGCAACGCCATGGGCCGCCGCTGGCCACCGAAACTCGAGGAAACGCCAAGATGACCGAAATCCTGATGCCCAAGGCGACCGCCGTCTGGCTGGTTGACAACACCGGGCTCAGCTTTGCCCAGATCGCCGATCTTTGCGGCCTGCATGCGCTGGAGGTGCAGGCCATCGCCGATGGCGAGGTGGCGACCGGCATGGCGGGGCAGGACCCCATCGCCCGCGGCATCCTGACCCAGAAGATGATCGAGGAAGCCGAAGCCGATCCGAGCGTGCGCCTGAAGCCGCTGAAGCGGAACCTGCCCGAGCCGGTGAAGCGCGCCAAGGGGCCGCGCTACACCCCGGTTTCCAAGCGCGGCGACAAGCCCAACGCCATCGCCTGGCTGCTGAAGGAGCATGGCGAGCTGACGGACGCCCAGATCGTCAAGCTGATCGGCACGACCAAGAGCACCATCCAGAAGATCCGCGAGCGCACCCATTGGGACATGGCGAATATCCGCCCGGCCAACCCGGTGATGCTGGATCTCTGCCGCTCGGACGAGCTGACGACCGCCGTCAACAAGGCCCGCAAGGCCGCGGGTCGGGAGCCGCTGGACGCCGCCACCATCAATACCGGGATCCCCGATAACCGGCCCGAGGACAAGCAAGATAACGAGGCCGAGCAGCCGGCCGCACCGCCCAGCCCGCTGGACGCCTTCAGCGCGTTCACCGGCACCGACGACCGCAGCTAGGCGGACCCCGCGCCATGGCCGATGGTGACAGGCTCGTCCTCTCGCAGTACCGGATCAGCCCCTATTGCGACAAGGTGCGTCGCATCCTTCACGTGAAGGGGCTCGATTACCGGGTGGAGGAGGTCATCATCAGCCGGGGCAAGAAGTATCGGCCGATCAGCCCGACGGGAAAGTTCCCGGTGCTGGATGATGGGCCGACCCGCATCGTCGATTCCACCGATATCGCCCATCATCTTGAAAAGAAGGCGCCCGAACCGGCGCTGATCCCGGCCGATCCCGCCCTGGCGGCCGAGGTGCACATGATCGAGGACTGGGCCGATGAGAGCCTGTACTTCTTCGATCTCGTCTTTCGCGCGAAATGGCCGCACAACCACGCCCTGCTGGTCGAGGATCTGCTGCACGCCGAGAAGCCGGGGCTGATGCGCCGCGTGATCGCCCGCGCCATCCCCTCGGCCTTCATGAAGATCGCGAAGACGCAGGGTCTGGGCCGCAAATCGGACGATCAGCTGAAGCTGGAACTCGACCGTCATGCCGCCGCCATCGCCGCCAAGGCCGAGGCCGGCTCGGGCTGGCTGGTGGGTGAAGCACTCAGCCTCGCCGATATCGCGGTGGTGAGCATGGTCTGCGTGATCGACCGCGCTGCCGAGGGGAAGGAAATCTTCGACCGCTACCCCGCCCTGCGCGCCTGGCAGCAGCGGGTGGATGCCCTCACCCTGCCAGCCAGAGCGGATCGCGTTCAGAT
>CAZPBH010000088.1:0-8079 GCA_964584645.1 uncultured Rhodospirillales bacterium
GAGATCGACCAGATGGCCGGCAAGACCGGCACGGCCCAGGTCAAGCGCATCACCGAGGCTGAACGCGCGGCGGGCATCCGCACCGAGGAGCTGCCCTGGCGGCTGCGCCATCACGCGCTGTTCGTGGGCTATGCGCCCATTGAACGCCCACGCTATGCCTGTGCCGTCGTGGTCGAGCATGGTATCGGCGGCAGCCGCACGGCAGCCCCCATCGCCCGGGACGTGCTGCGCTTCACCCAGGAACGGGCCCCGGCCGAGCGCGCCAGCCTTGCTCGCCTCGGCCCGCCCGCCGGGCCTGCAAGGGTGCAGCGCGGATGACCGATTCCGCGTTCTCCATCGGCCGGTTCGAGCCGGTCCCCGCCACGCTGGCCATGAAGCTGGCGCGTGTCAGCTGGATCTTTCTCGGGCTGATCATGCTGGTGGCGCTGTGCGGGATGGTGGCGCTCTATTCCGCGGCGAACGGGAGTTTCGAGCCCTGGGCCGCCCGGCATGCCCTGCGCTTCGGGATGTCGCTGGTTCTGTTGCTGGCGGTGGCGCTGATCGATATCCGGCTGTGGCTGCGCGCGGCCTACATCCTGTACCTGGGCTGTTTCGCCCTGCTGGGGGCGGTCGAGATCATGGGCGAGATTGGCATGGGGGCGCAGCGCTGGATCGATCTCGGCGTCATCCAGCTTCAGCCCTCGGAGCTCATGAAGATCTGCCTTGTACTGGCGCTGGCCCGGTACTTTCACGGCCGCACGATGGAGAGTGTCGGGCGCATCACGACGATCCTGCCCCCGGTGCTGCTGGTGCTTGCACCCACCGCCCTGGTGCTGATGCAGCCCGATCTGGGTACGGCGCTGATGCTGCTGGCGGTCGGGGGTGCGCTGCTGTTTCTGGCCGGGGTGAGGCTCTGGAAATTCGCGCTGGCACTCGCGCACGTGCTGGCGGCGATCCCGGTCGCCTGGCAATTCCTGCACGATTATCAGAAGCAGCGGGTGCTGACCTTCCTTGATCCGGAGCGCGATCCGCTGGGTGCGGGCTATCATATCCTGCAATCGAAGATCGCGCTGGGAGCCGGCGGCATCGAGGGGCGCGGCTTTCTGGCCGGTACGCAAAGCCATCTGAACTTCCTGCCCGAAAAGCAGACCGACTTCATCTTCACCCTTTTTGCCGAGGAATGGGGGCTGATGGGGGCCGCGCTGTTGCTCGGGCTCTATGCGCTCCTGATCCTCTACGGCTATGCCGTGGCCATGCGTACCCAGAGCCATTTCGGGCGGCTGATGGCGCTGGGGCTGACCATCAACCTGTTTCTCTACGTGTTCATCAACGTGGCGATGGTGATGGGCCTGCTGCCGGTGGTGGGCGTGCCGCTGCCGCTTGTCAGCTATGGTGGCACGGCGATGCTGGCGGCGATGATCGGCTTCGGGCTGATCATGAATGTCCGCATCCATAGCGATCTGGTCATTCCGCGCCGCTATGCCTCCGAATAGCGCCACGCCGACGCTGCGGATCGGGGCGTCGTTCGATCATGAAGAGATCGCCGACTGGCTGCGGGCCCTGCGCGGGCGCCCGCATGTGCCGGGCTCCGGCTTCGATGTGACGAGCGTGCTGCGGGTCCGGGCGGGCGAGCTGACCGCTTATGTGGCGGGCGTGAATGTCGAGAATGTCGATGCCCGTATCGGCACCCATGCCGAGGAGGGGGCGCTGGCGCTGGCGGTAACCGCCTTCGGCCCGGAGGTGCGGGTCGAGGAAATCTGGGTCATGGGCGCGCCGCGCGGTCTGTCCTCCGGCAGCGCGGACCCTCTTGCGGAGAGCCAGGTGCCCTGCTGCGGCAATTGCCGGCAAAGGCTGATCGGCTTCGCGGAGGAGGCAGCCCCCGTCCATGCGGTGGCCCTGAACGGCGCCATGGCGACCACGACGCTGGGCGCCCTGCTGCCGGGCGCCTTCAGTTTCCGGGCCTTCATGCGTGAGGCTCGCGCCGGCACATCGGGTGCCGATGTGAAGCCCAGGCCGCGGCTGCTGCCCCCGGCCCGGGTCGAAGATCGGGTGATGCGGCAGGGTACGGGCCAGGGGCCGGCGAGGGTCGAGGGCTGGCTGGACGAACTCCACGGTGTCGATGCGGCCAGCGGGCGGGACACCATGGCCTTGATCGGCCTTACGAATGGCTGGACGGTGGCCGGTGTCGGGGTCGAGGATGCGGCCTATACCGGCACCAATGCGGTGCAATCGGCGCTGGCCATCGCGGTGGCGAGGTTCGGGAGGATCGAGGTCGAGCGGCTCGTCTGGCAGATGCGCGGAACGGCGCAGGATGAGGGCCCGGCCGGGGTTCCGGCCTCCGCCCTGCAGGCGCTTGGCGAATTCGCAGCCGCGGGGTGCGAGGTGGAGATCCCTGGCGGCCCGGCCTCGGGCTCCACGACGAAGCTGGGTGATCTGGCGCCCCGACTGCCCCGCTTCGCCGGCTGAGCCTATTCGGCGGCTTTCGGCGGGACTTCCAGATGATGGTGGTCGTGCTGGCCGGTATCGGCCAGATCGCGGCCGCGCCAGTTCAGCGCATAGAGGTCGAAGCGTCGGTCACGCAGGTTCTGGACCGTGCCGCTGACCCGCGCGCCGGCCAGCTCGTCCAGCCGCAGATCGGCAATCGCCACCATCTCCGCATTCGGTGTGGTGTCGGCTGCGATCCCGTCGCGGGCGAAGGGGTGGTCGCAGGGTGTCAGGATGCAGGACTGGGCGTACTGGATGTCCATGTTCTCGACATTCGGCAGGTTCCCGACATTGCCCGCCATCGCGACATAGATCTGGTTTTCCACCGCCCGCGCCTGACAGCAATAGCGCACCCGCAGGAAGCTCTGCCGCTCGTCGGTACAGAACGGCACGAACAGGATGCGCGCGCCCTGATCGACAAGGTGGCGGGTCATCTCGGGAAACTCGCTGTCATAGCAGATCGCGACCCCGACAGGGCCGCAATCGGTCTGCACGGGGCGCACATCCTCGCCCCCCTCGATGTTCCACCAATAGCGCTCGTTCGGCGTCGGGTGGATCTTCGGGCGCTCATGCACGGTGCCGTCCCGCAGGCAGACATAGCAGATATTGAGCACCCGCCCGTCGGTGGCGCGCGTCGGGTGGGATCCACCTATGATGTTGATGTTGTATTCGATGGCGAGGCGCCGCAGCAGGTTGATCAGCGGCTCGGTATAGGCGGTCAGCGCGGCAACGGCCTCGTCGGGTGCGATCTTGCGGTTCTCGATCGACATGAGCTGCAGCGTGAACAGCTCCGGAAACAGGACGAAATCGCATTTGTAGTCGGCCACGGCGTCGACGAAATACTCGACCTGCTGGGCGAATTCCTCGAACGAGGCGACCTGGCGCTGCTGATACTGGACGCTGGCGACGCGGACCTTGGCGGCATAGCGCTGCCGTTCGCTCTGGTTCTCGACCACCGCGTAGTGCGGGTTGCGCCAGATCATGTGGACCGCATGGCCCATCGATTCCGAATCGGAGGGCAGATAGTCCTTCCACAGGCCCAGCACCTCGAAATCATTGCGCAGCTGGAAGCTGAGCGTGGCATCGCGGATGCGCCGCTCCCTGACCGCCTCCAGATAATCCTCGGCCGACCCGACCTCCTTGATGCGTCGGGCCAGGCCCGGCAGGCGTCCGCAGAAGACGATGCCGCGCAGCCCCCAGTCGAGGCACAGCTTCTTGCGCTCGTTGTACAGGCGCTGGCCGATCCTCAGGCCCCGATAATCGGGGTCGACCGCGACCTCCATGCCGTAAAGGTAATCGCCATTGGGATCGTGCCGGCTGGCGAAGCCGTTGCCGGTGATCCACACCCAGCTGTGCGGGGTCATCGCCGAGGTCTCGTCGGTCACGAATGTCGCCGCATAGCCGACGATCTTGTTCTCGTAGACCGCGACGAACTGGCCCTCGGGAAAGGTGGTGATCTGCCCGCGCAGCATCGCCGCCGAATAGGGCAGATGGGCGGGATAGACCCGCTTCACCAGCTTGCGGATCGCCGGAATGTCCTTGAACAGCGCTTGGCGCACAACAAGGGCCGGCTTGTCGTAGCTCGGCCGCTTGCGCCGGCTCTTGCGCCGGGGGGCGGGGGTGGCGCCGGTCTCGCCAGTCTCGCCAGTCTCGCTCACAGGCTGTCTCCGTTGAGCTCGGCCTCCGCCTGAACGACAAGACCATCGATTTCATCTTCAAGCCCGGTGAAGGCGCTTTGCGCCTGCGCGGTCTTCAGGAAGCTCAGCGCATCGCCCGGCGCGCTGTGCCAGGCACAATCGGCAAAGCGATCCTCCAGCAGGCCCTTGCCGACCGAATAGGCGGCATAGAACAGCCCCTGCAGCGCCGCCCGGCGCCAGAGCAGGCCCGCCTCGCACAGATCCTCCTCGACCCCCTGAAGGGCCTGCTCCTTCAGGAAGCCCAGCACGAACTGAGCCTGCGGATAGTCCATCTCATGCGCTGCGCGCTGCAGATAGGGCAGGGCTTCCTGCGTGCGGCCGGCATAGAACAGCGCGCGCCCGGCCTGATACTGGAAGCGCGGTTCTTCGGGCCGCTCCCCGGCGGCCGCGATGCAGGCAGGGATGGCGGCCTCGGTGTCGACATCCTCCTGCGCGATGCCGGCCGTGACCCGCCACGGGTCGAAGGGATGGTTGGCCAGCCAGTCGCAGGCATGGATATCCGCATCGAGCCGATAGATGCGCGAGGGCGCGTCGGGCGTCGCGCCGGCCTCGACCACCACGGCGACGTTGTGGCGGGCGCGAAGCTCGGCCCGGGCGGCGGCGAAATCGGCCTCGTCGATGCGGGTCTCGCGATAGAAGCTGGCGGCCCGCGGCTTGCCGAAGCGCGGGTTGGGCACCGGTTCGCCCGCTTCATCGAGTCGGGGATCCCCGCTCACGGGGTCGCGTTCGAACCGGTTGGGATCGAAGCCCTGGCTGGAGCGGATGCGCATGTCGGGCACGCCCAGATTGACCATCTGCAGATGCTGCAGGATCCCGGTCTCGGGGTCGACATAGTCATAGATCACGAGCGTGTCGGAAATGACGCGCGTGCGTTCCCCGCCCTCGAAATCGAACATGTGGTCGATCTCGTGCACCTGCATGGTGCCGGCATCGTCGATCGCCCGGCCATAGGTGTTGACGATCAGCTCCACGCCCTCGCCAGCGCGGGCCAGACCGCGCGCCAGCCAGGCCGTGTTGGCGTGCTGGCTGCCGTAATACATCCAGTTCTGCTGGTGAAATTCCGTGCCGTCGATGCGGATGCGGAACAGCCCGTCATAGTCACGGGTCCGATAGGCACCGTCCCCGTCATAATAGTCGAGCTCGCCCTGCCACAGGCCTTCCATCTTCTGCCAGACCGGGAAATCGCTCAGCGGGCGTGGGCCCGTTTCCGCCTGTGCCGTCATGGGCAGCACAATCAGGGCAAGCACGGTGATCAGGTTCTTCATCCGACGGCTCCTCCGGGACTGGCCGGTGTTTCCGGCTTGGGGGAAGAGGGTTGGGTCGAGGGCGGGCGCAAGCAATAGCGCAGCGCCTGGCTGGCCACGACCAGAACGAGCACAAATGCCATGACGAAGGGCGCCATCGGATCCACCTCGTCCAGCAGCCAGCCGGCGAGGATCGGGCCGATCACCCGGCCCAGCATGCCCGCCCCGTTGGCGACCCCGAGGATCGTGCCCTGAAACCGGTCATCCGTGCGGCCCGAGATCACGCCCAGCAGCACCGTCGACCAGATGCCCTGCCCGGTGATCGAGAGGATCAGCCCGGCATAGCTCAGATAGGGGTTGAGGCCGAGGAGATTGCCCAGCACGAACCAGCCGAGCCCCGCAGCATCGACCAGCGTGCCGATCAGCAGCGCGCGGTCATCGCCGAAATGGCGCGTCAGCGGGCGGATCAGGAACCCGTTGGCGATAATGAAGCCCAGCCCCAGCCCGCCGAGGCCGAAGCTGACGGCGCGCGGCCCCCAGGCCTCGCTGGTTCCGGCCCAGAGCGCATAGGCAAGGTTGGTTGAGCCCTGCATCAGCCCCGAGATCAGGAATTGCAGGCACAGCAGCCAGAAGATCGGCACCAGCAATGCGGCCTTCAGATCGGCCGCCCGGGTTGAAGGCGTGCCCGTCTGATCGGCCTCGGCCCGTCGTGTCTCCTTCAGCAGGAAGGCCGCCATCAGCGCTGCCCCAAGGGCTGCTGCCGCGCCGAACAGCGAGGCCGGCACATGGGTGAAGGCGGCCGGATCGGTGCCAAGGAAGGCGCCGCCCACCACCGGGCCGATCATGAAGCCGAGCCCCAGCGCCCCGCCGATCTTGCCGATCGCCGGCGCACGCTCGGCCGGTGGCACCTGATCGGCCACCATGGCGAAGGTGATCGGCAGCGCCCCGGCGGCCAGCCCCTGCAGGGCCCGGGCGATGTAAGTCATCAGCAATGTGTCGGCGGCCGCAAAGAAAAGGAAGGAGGCGGCCGTGCCGCACAGCGACATCACCAGGGCGGGCTTGCGCCCGATCACATCCGACAACCGGCCCCAGAGCGGTGCCGTGAACAGCGTCATGATCGGGTAGAGCGCGAAGATCAGGCTCACCTCGAACGGGTCCGCGCCCAGCTCCTGCCCCAGAAAGGGCAGCATGGGCAGGATCAGCGACAGCGGGATGATGCTGATGAGGACCGTGAGTGCGAGCACGAGCATGAGGGGCGAAGTGGGGCCGGGCCTCGGGCTTCAGTAGCCTCGCAGGGCGGGCATCAGCGCTACGCGATTGTCGCGGGCGGCCCGAATGGTCTAAGCACGGGCGATCATGAAACGTGCTGCCCGGACAGATTCGCCGCCCTCCGCCTCGCCCATGCCGGCCACCGTCCTTGCCGGCCGGCGGGTGCTGGCCCAGGAAGGTGCGGCCCTCGCAGCACTGGCGGAGACGCTGGGGGCCTCCTTTGCCAGCGCCGGCAGCCTGTTGCTGGAGGCCGAGGGCCGGGTGGTCGTCACCGGCATCGGCAAGTCGGGCCATGTCGCGCGCAAGATCGCTGCGACGCTCGCCTCCACCGGAGCGCCGGCGCAATATGTCCACCCGACAGAGGCGAGCCATGGTGACCTCGGCATGATCGCGCCGGGTGACGTGATCCTCGCTTTGTCGAAATCGGGCGAGACGCAGGAACTCTCAGATCTCATCCACCATGCCAAGCGCTTCGGGATCCCGCTGATCTCGCTCACCGGCACGCCGGGCTCGACGCTCGACAGGGCCGCTGACATCGCGCTCGTCATTCCCGATGCACCCGAGGCCTGCGGAGAAACGCGCGCGCCGACCACATCGACCACGCTGATGATGGCGATGGGGGATGCGCTCGCCGTGGCGCTGCTGGAACGCCGGGGCTTCACGGCAGAGCACTTCAAGACCTTCCATCCGGGCGGCAAGCTCGGTGCCATGCTGCGCCGGGTGTCGGACCTGATGCATTCCGGCGAGGCCCTGCCGCTGACGCCGACCGGCACCCCCATGGGAGAGGCGCTCGAAGTGCTCTCAGTCAAGGGGTTCGGCTGTATCGGCGTTATCGCTCCCACGGGGGAACTGATCGGCATCGTCACCGATGGCGACATCAGGCGGCTCGTCTCACAGGGACGCATGGCCACAACCATCGACGATGCAATGACCCGCTCGCCCGTCGTCGCACACCCGGACATGGTCGCGTCTGCCGCGCTCAACCTGATGAACACGAAGAAGATCACACAGCTCTTTGTCGTGGCGGAAGAAAAGCCTGTCGGCGTCATCCACATGCACGACTTCCTGAAGGCTGGCGTGGCTTAGGAGGCGGCATTGCTCGGTTTCCGCACACCGAATTCCGCAGACCCGGTTGCATCCGCGCTGGCAGCGGCGCGGAAGGCGTGCTGAACTGCCAGCATGAAGACCGCGCTGCATATCCTCGTCATCGGCTGTTCCGGCCAGCTCGCACAAGCGCTCGCCATGCTGACGCGCGGGCAGCGCGACATCATCCTGACCTGCCGCGGACGCCCCGACACCGACATCACCGACCGGGGGTCACTCGAATTCGCAATTGACGATGTCGCCCCGCACATCGTCGTCAACGCCGCCGCCTGGACCGATGTGGACGGTGCAGAGAAACACCG
>CAZPBH010000089.1:0-5141 GCA_964584645.1 uncultured Rhodospirillales bacterium
CGCCGCTCTTCGAAGCTCGTGCGGCCGTCTTCGCGCGCAAGTACAACCTCCCCCCGCCATGACCCGGGTTCGAGGGGATCGTCCACGCGCTTACCGGCAAAGCGAAAGATCCGGATCTGCGCCCGATCGATCTCTTCCTCCTGAGCGAAGAATTCCCGACCTGCCGGGGTTTCGATACGCAGGCTTAGCCGATCCCCGGGCTGGACGCCGTAGATGGTGGTCCAGATGACCAGGGCCGGGCTTTCCCTGTCGGGCCCAGCCTCATCCAGCCGACCGGCGACGGCATCCTCCATGCTCACCGCACCCGGAGCCAGACCGATCTGCACGATGTCGACAGGGCGATAGAGGGCCAGCCCTTCGTCCTGCCAGAGAGGCCCGAAATCGGGCACATCCCGGCCCGCCACAGGGTCGAGCGGCGTGCCCGTAGCCGGATCGAGCGGCACGCCGCGATAGCGGAGCGAAAGCTGGATATGGGGAAAGGCCGCCATGCCGGACATGCCGACCTCGCCCAGCACCTCGCCCGCCTCGACCTGCTGACCGGCTTCGACGATGACCGAGCCCTGGCGGAGATGGCAAATCTGGGTTTCGAACCCCCCGCCATGGTCGATCACGAGACCGTTGCCGCAATCGCGCCCCTCGGCCTCGGTGCGTGCACCCGCATTGGCGACCGAGCGATCCGGCATGCCATCGCGCACCCGCAGGACAGTCCCCGCCGCAGGAGCCAGAACGTCGAAACCATCCGCGATGGCCGCCTCGCTGGCCAGGCCGATATCGACGCCCTTGTGGCCATCATAGCTGCGGGCATAGCCGGCGTAATCGGCGAAGTCCGGACTGGAGTCGACATCGGGATGCTGGATGACCCAGCAGCTTTCCTGAAGCGTGCAATCGACCGGGAATACGAGCCTGGGCGGCGCCTGATCCGCCGCCGCACGGGCCGAGAACGCCATAATCCCGGCCGCCGCGATCAGCGCGACGGTCGGGATCAGGCCGAACCTCAAAGCACCGCGCATCGGCAGTGCCGGATGATCAGAAGCGATAGCTGGCGGTCAGGCCGATGCGACGCTGTTCCGGCAGGGCGACGAGGAACCCCCGATTGAAGGGGTTGCCGATCCCGCCGAAATCCGGGAACTGGAAGTCGACATAGCGGGTGACGCCCAGCGCGGTATCGTCATCGAACAGGTTCTTGACCCAGGCGGTCAGGCTCCACGCGTCGTTTTCGAGCCCCAGCCGCAGGTTGACGAGCGTCTGGTCCCCGGTCTCGGCGAAATTGTGGATCTGGGCATATTTCGTCGAGCGATAGATCAGATCCCCTCGGATGAACCCGGTCCAGGTCCCGTTGAACACGGCCTGCTCATAGGTCGGTGACACGGTCGCCATGTGCTGGGGACTGTTGGGGGTCAGATTGCCAGCCACCGACGGATCGCCGGTCAGATCTGCCTGGTTCTGGTCGAAGAACTCGGTGAACTCCGCCTCATTGAAGGCATAGGTCGCCCGGACCGAGAAATTTTCGGTGAACTGTGCGGAGAGCTCGAGCTCGACCCCGATGACCTCGGTCTCACCGGCATTCGAGATGAACGAGGTGGAAGAACCGTCCGGGAGGATGAAGTTCTCGGTCAGCTGCTGGTTGGTCCAGTCGATGTAATAGCCGGAGATGTTGGCCACGAGCCGACCATCTAGCCATTCGGTCTTGGCGCCGATCTCGTAGTTCCAGGCGGTTTCCTCATCGAAGGAGCGCAGACCCGGGTCGAGCCGGTTGTCCGGATTGAAGCCGCCCGGCTTGTTGCCGCGCGCCACCAGCCCGTAAAGCAGCACTTCCTCATTCACCTGATAATCAAGCGTGAAGCGCGGGTTGAGGCTGTCATATTCCTCGCTGAGATCGATGCCGCCCAGGGCTTCAAGCTCAAGCTCGTCGCGCGCCGCGCGCAGCTCGACCGAGGCGGTAAGCTGGTTGGTGACATCGCCCTCGACCCGGCCGAAGACGGCGTAGTTGTTGGTCTCCACCGTGCCAAGCGTGGATTGGTTGTTGAAGGGGATCTGGAATTCGCCCTCGGTCCGCTCCTCATAGAAATAGTAGAGGCCGCCCAGCCAGCGGATCCGCTGGTCCTGCGGGGAGACAACCCGGAATTCCTGGCTGAAGCTCTCCACCTCGACAATGTCTTCCCGATGCAGCGAGCCACCGAAGATCGCCACCTCGGTGAAGTCCGCATCGAAGCGGCGCTGCTCATCGCTGTCATTCCAGCCGCTGATCGATGTGAAGGTGTAGTCGTTCCAGTCATAATCGAGCGTCAGTGCGGCCCGATAGGTCTCCCGGAACACGCCCGCCGGCTCTACAGCGCTGTAGTTCGAGCGCAGCGGCAGATCGGTCGTCACCTCGCCACAGAAATACTCGCGGCTTGTATCCAGGAAGCAGTTGTTGAACGAGCGCGGCTGCAGGGCGATGGGCGGCGGACCGTCCTCGTTGTCCGCCCATGAGAGCCGCAGATTGGCCTCGAAATTCTCGGTCGGGACCCAGCGCAGCGCGCCCGTGGCCGCCGAGGTCGTCTCCTCGCCGATGGCCAGGCCGGGGGGCGTGCCCGGGGCCTCGGACTGATACTGGCCGTCATAGACATAGCGGTTGAAGGCGGCATAGCCGAAGAGCTGGCCGGGCACGATGGGGCCCGACGCCCAGACGAGCGCGTCAAACTCACTGTCCTCGCCCACCGTCACGCGCACCTCGCCCTCGGCCTCTTCGGTGGGCTTGCGGGTGATGTAGCTGATGGCGCCGGCAAAGGTCTGCCGGCCATAGAGCGCCGATTGCGGGCCCTTGATCACCTCGACACGCTCGACATTGGCGAGCTCGGTCGAGAACAGCGAGTCGGGAATGAAGACCCCGTCAATGAAGTTGGCGGCGTTGGGGGCACCCAGAATATTCGACTGGCCGCGGATCACCGGCCGGTCGAAGCGGCGTCCGAACTCGTTGTCATAGTTGAGGCCGGGTGTGAAGGCGCCGATCTCGTTGATCTCCCGGATACCCGCACGGCGCAGCTCGCGATCGGTGAAGGCGGTGATCGCGATGGGAATATCCTGAAGCGATTCCTCGACCTTGCGCGCCGTGACGATGATTTCGTCGACAGCCTGCGCGTTCACCGACGGTGCATAGGCTGCCCCCGTCATGCTGACGGCCAGTGCCGTCGTTGCCAGCCACAACCGCTTCATCTTCCATTCCCTCCTGAGACTAGATCGGGACATCCCTGCATCCGGACTGAAAACGCCGCCGCCGAGCAGGGAATCGCTCACCGCGCCTGCGCGCAGCGTCCGGGAGGGTTCTGGAGCCTCTTTCCAATCATGGTCAAGCCGTTATGGATCGGGAGCCGACCTTAAGGTCCGCGCGTGGCGCGAATGTCACAGGCCCCGTTGGTTATGCAGGCACCGGGCCCGTGCGCACCTGCCCCTGGCTCCAGGGCCCTCACGATGCGGGACTGGCTGGCTTCGCCGGCGCCAGATCCACGGTTCGCCAGGCGCGCTTCCCCAGGGCATCGACCGGGCGATGAGCATGGAGGGGAAAGCGGGGGATGTAGGATTGCGGAGAAACCTTGGCAGGCCCCGTTCGGCCCTCATAGCGGATGGCTGAAGGTTCGAGTTCTCGCGCTTTCTCAAGCCGGCTGCTGAAGGTGTAGTCGAGAGGCGCCATGTGCTGCATCCGCTCCAGAAGCGGGGACCGCTCACCGATCAGGCCGGCATCCGAAACGGCGCGGCCCAGAACGGCGGCCCGGTTGAGCCCCTCGACTTCCCGCGAGGCAAGCACATCGCACCAGGCAAGCCTCATCATGCCAGCCATGGCTGTCAGGCTCGGCAACCAGTAACTGGACGTTTCGGCGAGCTCGCCCGTCTCGCTGTTCAACACCAGCACCGGATCAGGGGTTTGCGTGATGGCCGATTCCACGATCAGCAGGCCGTTCGGCTTCAGCAGGGAACGGCAGACGAGAAAGGCATCCTGCGGGTTGAACATGTGATAGATGACGCCAGCACAGATGATGAGGTCGAAGCGTCGTTCCCCGACGGCCTCGTAAAGGGTGGAAATCTCGACGGGGGCAAGGAAATGCACATGGCTTTCCAGGATCTCGTGGACGAGCGCAAATCCCCGGCCCACCACCCGGTCCGTCGCGACGACCTCGGCCGCACCAAGTTTCTCAAGGCCAAAGGAGACAAGGCCATCTGTGGCACCGATATCGAGACAGGAGAAGCCACGGACATCGATGTGCTCCAGCAGATCGAGAACCGAAAAAAGGGTCTGGTTCTGGGGCGTATCGGGTCGAAAGCGCCCGCAGGTCTGCACCTCCCCCAGATCGAGAGCGTGAAACCATTCGAGCTGGTCCATGAGCTGGCGCTGGGTTTCGGTGATCGGCATGCTGGCCTGCCCTGTCAGGAAAATCGCCTGTTCGATGCAGATGCACATGCCTCGATCAGCAAGGCAAGGGCCCGGATCGCACGCCGGTATTCCGCCCTTGAGCCCTTATCCGCCCCACAGTCCCTCTGACGACCGGTTTTCGCCACGGACCGACCGGCACCAGCAGATTGAGGAAGCTCTCCCGACGCGGCTCGCCATCGGGTAATGATCGCCTCAAAAGCCCTGGTTTTTCGCGATTTTCTGGAAGGTGGCGGGCGCTGGCAAAAGGCTGGATGGCGGAGACGGAGGCCGCCATAGGCAATTCCGGGCTATTCCGTAAACAGCCGTAAAAGCCCTTGATATAACGCATATTTTCCCTTCCCTTGTCCCGCGCTTTCCGGCATATTCCGGGGCAGTCCCCGTCACGTTGGGGGATAAATTGGGAAGGCAAAAGTTATGAATCCCGAAAAACACGGTATACCTGAACGAAAGAAGAACAAGCTGACGGCGCGCTTTGTCGAGACCGTCGCGACGCCCGGCAAGTATCACGACAAGGGCGGGCTGGGGCTTTTCCTTCGCGTCACTGGTGCAGGCTCTAAACAATGGGTGCAGCGCGTTATGGTGCGCGGCAGGCGGCAGGAGTTGGGGCTGGGCTCCCCGCCGGTTGTCACCCTGGCGATGGCCCGGCAGGCCGCGCTCGAAAACAAGCGCGCGTTTTACGAGGGCCGCGATCCGCTGGCAGGGAGGCGCGACGCGCTGACCTTCGCCGATGCGG
>CAZPBH010000089.1:5151-8004 GCA_964584645.1 uncultured Rhodospirillales bacterium
ACATACGCCGCGCCGGTGCTGGGGCCGCGACTGGTGGCGGAAATCGACACGCAAGACATACTGCGCGTGCTGAGACCGATATGGGCTGAAAAGACTGAAACCGCGTCCCGCCTTCGCGGCAGAATTGAAAACGTCCTAAGCTGGGCAACCGTTTCGGGGTTTCGCGCAGGCGACAATCCCGCCCGCTGGAAGGGCAATTTATCCGAAATTTTGCCCAAGCCTTCTAAGGTGGCGAAAACCGGCAATCAACCGGCCCTTGCGCTGGCGGACGTGCCGCGCTGGTGGTCAGACCTGCAAAGCCGTGAGGGCATGGCCGCGCGGGCGGCGCAATTCCTGACGCTCACCGCTGCGCGATCTGGTGAGGTGCGAGGCGCGACATGGGCAGAGATCGACATGCAGGCGGGTGTGTGGACCATCCCTGCAAGCCGTATGAAGGCGGGCCGCGCGCACCGCGTCGCGCTTACCTCCGAGGCCGTGGCGCTGCTGCACAGCCTGCCCCGGATGGATGGCACGCCATATGTGTTCTTCGCGCCGCGCGGTGGCCAGCTTTCCGATATGAGTATCAGCGCCGTCATGCGGCGGATGCAGGAAGCCGAGACCAAGGCGGGCCGGGCTGGATACCTCGACCCGGCCAGCAAGCGGCCCGCGGTCCCTCACGGGATGCGCTCGGTATTCCGACAATGGGCGGCGGAACAAGGCTTCCCCCGCGATATGGCCGAACTCGCGCTGGCACACGTCATCGGCTCGGACGTAGAGCGGGCTTACCAACGGTCTGACATGCTCGAACGGCGGCGCGATATGATGGCCGCATGGGGCGCGTTCCTTCGCGGCGAGGCGGTGGAGGGTGGCAACGTGATCGCGTTGGGGGCGGGATGATGAGTAACATCGCAGAAATCTTTACGCCTTGCGATCCGTTCAAGATGACAGCCGAGGAACGGCAGCGGCTGCGCTGGATCTGCAAGACTGGTCCGGCGCTCGACGGCGCCGGCGGCATTCCGCCAAGCCGCGCAGGGAAGCGGGCCAGCAACATTCTGCGCCAGATCGACCGGATCGAGACCATCCTGCACGACGTGCCCGGGCGCGGGCAAAGGCTATTGTACGAGCGGTGCAGAAACCGACGCGGCGCGTCCGTGAAATACTGGAAAACCGTTTACCGCCAGAGGCTTAGCGTTGTAAATAAATTCGGCATTTTGTTTACAGTGCGCGGCGCAAAACGAGGCCCCACCATTCCAGCATCAGCCGCCGCAATCCCGCGCGCGCAACTGGAAAAGGCCGGAAAATGGCAGACAAGCTACTTCGCCGCCCGGAGGTTGAATCCGTAACCGGACTCTCCCGATCGACAATTTATCATTGGATGGGAAAGGACGAATTCCCGCAGCCGGTTAGGCTGGGGACGCGCCTTGTCGCGTGGCGCTCAACCGACATCCAGCGATGGCTGGAGACGCGCGAAACGCGCGACGCCGCCGCATAAGAAACCCGCCCGCTGGCAGCGCGGACGGGGCAGGATACTTTCGAGGCTGGGCAGCTTCGTAAGGTGTTATAGCGCCGCCGCGCCGCGTGGACAAGACACGAGGCGCGTAAATGCAGACTTTTCATACAATGCCCGCGCCGGTGATGCCACCGGCCACCATCGAAAGCGACGCGGGCCAGATCGAGCAATTCGTCGCGGCGATATTTAGATACGCCCGGCCTGATGCGTGGGTCGCGCTCCGCGCGTTCCCAGAGGCAAACAAGGGGCCAGCTTCCGCGGTCGAGCCGGTGCAAGCCAGCTTGCCGCACGTCATTGAACGGGCCGCAGCACTAGCGCAGCAATGTGCAACCGCGCAGCCGCCCGAGGTGTTTTGCCCGCCCGTCTGCACCTTCCACACTGAAAAGAATGCGAAAGCCGTCAATGTGGCGCAGGGGCTGGTCCTGAGCGTGGACAGCGATGAGCACGATCCCGCCGCAGCCCGCGAACGCCTCGAAAATCTCCTGGGCCCTGCGACGATTGTGGTCGCGTCCGGTGGCGTCTGGACGTGTCCCGACACCGGCGCGGCGCAAGACAAGCTACACCTGCACTGGCGGCTTGCGCGGCCTACAGAAACGCCCGAGGACCACGGGCGATTGAAACACGCCCGAGGGCTGGCAGCGCGCCTTGTCAGCGGTGACGCATCGGGCGTGCCCCTTGTGCATCCGATGCGATGGCCCGGAAGCGTGCACCGCAAAGCCGCGCCGCGGCTTGCCACCATCGTTGCCGCAACGGATGCCGAAATCAGCCTCGACCATGCGCTGGCACGTCTGGCAGAGGCCACCGGGGGGAGTACCGAACCGCCAGCCCCTGCGCAGCCGGTGGACGCCGGGCCGTGCACCCGGGAACGCCTCGACAACGTGCGCGAGATGCTGCGCTACATCGCGCCGCCACCGGGGCGCAACGAGTGGAGACCACTCATCGCGGGAATACACGAGGCGACCAACGGATGCGAAGAAGGCCGGGCGATAGCACACGAATGGAGTGCCCGTGACCCGGGCAACTACGACGCCCGCGCGCTGGACGTGCAATGGACCAGCTATAGGCATGGTCGGGTTGGCAACAATAATATCGGCACGATCCGAAGTGCGGCGCGCAGTGCGGGGGCACCGCTCACCGTGACACAACCGCCGCTGCGCGAGTTATTCCCGAACCCGCCGGCTTACATGCCTCAGGGGATGAGCCCGGCGCCACTTCCCGCCCCGGTGGCAGCACCAGCCCGCGCGAGTCGATTCTTTTCTGCCTCAGACCTTGCGGGCGAGACTGCACCGCCGCGCCCGTGGCACGTCCCCGGCATCATCCCCGGCGACTCCGTGACCCTGCTGGGCGGTGACGGGGGTAGCGGC
>CAZPBH010000090.1:0-7321 GCA_964584645.1 uncultured Rhodospirillales bacterium
AGGCCCGGCCCATGGCCCTGCGGCTCTTCGTCGGGCTGGATCTGCCCGACGACATCAAGGATGCGCTCGCGACCATCGAGTGCGCCCTGCCCGGCGCGCGGCCCGTGCCGTGGGACAACTACCATCTGACGCTGAACTTCATCGGCGAGGTCGATGAGGGCATGGCCGAGGATGTGCACGAAGCCCTTGGCACGCTGTCCGGCCCGGCCTTCACCCTGGCGCTTGCCGGCATCGGCCAGTTCGAGACCGGCGGTCGGGCGCGCTCGATCTGGGCCGGGGTCGAGGCACCGCAGGAACTGCGCCAGATTCAGGGCAAGATCACCCGGATGCTGCGGCGGCTCGGAGCCATCGGGGACACACGCAGGTTCACGCCGCATGTGACCGTGGCACGGTTGCGCGATGCGCCACCCGACCGCGTGGCCCGCGTCATCCACGCCCACAGCCTGTTTCGCACCCGACCCTTCGAGGTCAGGGAAGTCACCCTGTTCGAGAGCACGCTCGGGGGCGAGGGCGCCCTTTACGAGGCCCTCGCCGCCTATCCGCTTGAGCGCTGACGGCTGCCCGCCTCAGAACATGCTTGCCGTCTTGCGCCGACTGGCCGGTTCGTCTTCGGCCTTGGCGGCCTCGCTGTCTTCGGTTTCGGCCGTAGCCTCATCCGCGCTTTCGCCCTCGGCGGGTTCTGCGGCGTTGTCGGCTTCCTTCACCGCCGCCGGATCCTCAACGAGAGCGATTTCCGGCTTCTCCAGGGTCGTGGTCACGGCAGGTTCGGGCACCCGCTCCGGTTCCCGGGCCTGGATGTTGCCGTCGATCTGGCCGCCGGCCTCGATCTCCAGCTCGCCATAGGTGATATCACCGCTGATCCGCCCGGTGGCACGCAGCGTCAGCCTTCCGCGGCAGACAAGCTCGCCCTCGAAGGCGCCGGCGATATCGGCCTCATGAATATCGGCCGTGCCCTTGAACAGGCCGGTTTCGGAAATCTCGACCCGCTTGCCATCGGGAACCCGGGCCTCGACCGTCCCCTGGATGATAAGCTGGTCGCAGGCGTGGATTTCGCCCGACAGCGTGATCTCGCTGCCAACGATCAGGCGACGGGCACCGGCATCGGCCGACATCGCGGTGCCGGAGGTCGCCCCGCGTTCGGCCCCTTCCTCGGAGCGACGGGGGGCGGCGCGCATTTCGCGGCGCAGATAATCGGAGCGGCTGGATGTGGCCATGGTGGATCCTCGCATTGGGGTGGGCAGGGTGCCTTGCGGCCGGGCGGGAGCGTTCTCGGTCGAGCCCGAGGGGGGCGTGGCCGAGGGGGGCGTGATGGTGCGGGCCGGCGTGGTCGAGGGCTCGCCGGCTGTGTCAGCCGGTGGCGGCTGGTCGGACGCATCGGGGCCGCGCGCGGCCTCCTCGGCTGAGATCTGGTCCGTGCCGCGCTGGCGTTTCCTGAACATGGTCTCGAACCCGGCTGATGATGGCGCCTGAGGGCAAGACGGGCCGCTTGCCCGCATGTCCCCGGCAGAACGCTCGTGAGGAGAAGGCCTTTCGGCCGCGCGAATCAAGCTTTTTCGATGCTGCCCGCAGGTTGCTCCCTTCCCCGCGCCCGCCGCAGCGTCTCGCTCAGATGAACGAAGGCCATGATGAGGAAGACCGGGGCGGCGAGATTGACCAGCGGGACGGTCAGCAGGGCGGTCCCGATGATGCCGAGCGTCCAGATCGGCCGCCGCCAGCGGGCCCGCAGGGCGCTCATCTCGGCCGGCGTGAGATGGCGGGCCGCGGTCATCTCGAAATATTCGCGTCCGATCAGAAACCCGTTGAGGGCGAGATAGATCAGCAGGTTGATCCCCGGCAGCAGCAGGTAGAGCGGCAAGGCCAGCAGGTTGAGGGCCAGCCCGACCACCACCAGCCGCCCGGCCGCTGCGAGGACCTCCGTCAGGGACGGCTGCCGGGGGGCGCCCACATCGGGATAGTGCCGGCGCTCCACCGCCCGGGCGATCGGCTCGACCAGAAGGCCGGCGACCACCACCACCATGGTCGGATACAGGATCCAGGCGAGGACAAGGGCGGCGAGCACCCCCAGCGCATCCAGCACCGCATCCCATGGCCCGGGTACGATCCGATAGGCGCCGAGCAGCGTGCCCGAGACGACAACCAGCAGCACGGCCAGCAACAGCGTTCCCAGCAGGGCCCGCAGCAGCAGGGCACGGATCAGCGCTTCGCCAAGCTGGGCCAGCGCGCGCGAAAGGGCAGCAGCGATCATGCCCGCACAGGTGCGCCGCGACCGTCGCGGCCGCAAGCGGCAAGGTTGCTCAGGCCGGGGGGATCAGGCGGGCCGGGCGCCCAGCGCGCGGTGCAGGGCCTCGGGCTCGATCCTGACGCCAACCAGATGCGCGCGGGCAAGATCGGCGCCGGCGAGTTCCGCCCCGGTCAGATCGGCGTCATGCAGATCAGCGTCAGCGAGATCGGCCGGGGCCAGATTGGCGCCGCGCAGATCGGCACCGACGAGCACCGCACCGGTCAGCCGGGCCTGCCCCAGATCGGCGCCGGAGAGATCGGCGCCGGAGAGATCGGCCCCGGCCAGATCGACATGATGAAGGTCAGCGCCCTTCAGGCTGACACCGCGCAGATCCTGGCCATTCAGCGTGGCCCGCACGCCCTGCGGATCGCCCTGCAGCCAGAGATGATGCCGGCTCAGCACGGCCAGCAGACGGCGCAGCCGCGCCCGCCGGGCCTGATCACGCGCCGCTTCCTCGGCCGCCTTGTCGATGATCCTGGAGCTCTCCGGCAGAGCCGCAACCCAGTAGCGGAGCCTCAGCAGACGGCGGGCATCATCCTCGTCGCGGGCCTCGATCTCGCCGCGCTCCACCGGCCCCTCATCATCGAGTGCAAGCTGATAGCTGAACTGGCGTCCCATCTTCCCCTCCCTCACCGCATCTCGGCAGCCATGCCGATCAACCTTGGAACGGTACAATGATTTGCCGGCCGCGCCAACGATCTTGGCAAGCCCTTGGGCTGGGGCGGGACCGGCAGCATCTGGAGATCCATGGCCGCCCTCGTCATAGATCCCTCGATCACGCTCGCCTGGGTGCAGGACACCACGCCCATCCCCTTGCCGGCCGCGTTCGCCCTGCTTCAAGAAAAAGGGGCCCTTACCCCCGGCCTGTGGCGCATGGAGCTGGCCGATCACCTGCTGGAGGCGGAGGCGGCGGGACGGCTGGACGAGGCCGCCAGCACGCGCCTGCTGGCACGGATCGCGGAGCTGCCGGTCACCTGGGTCAGCGTGCCGACACCGATCCCGGACCTGATGGCGCTGGCCCGACGCCATGGCTTGAGCGGGCGGCAGGCGCTCTATCTGGCCCTGGCCCTCGACCAGGGCCTGCCGCTCGCCAGCGCGGTGCCGAGGCTGATGGCGGCCGCCGAGAAGGAGGGCCTGCCGACCCTGTGATGGCCTTTACCGTGATCAGCCGCCGCGCGCCTCGGCCTCCTCCAGGCAGGCCTGATAGGGCTTCAGACCGGTCCAGAGGATCAGGGCCGCGATCGGAGCGCAGAACCCCACCGTGATGGCGAGGGAATAGCCCACCATATCCTGATCGCCGAAGCCGAAATCGGTGATCGCGGCGATGATCGACGGACCCAGCCCGAGGCCGACGAAGTTGATGCAGAAAAGATAAACCGCCGAAACCTGGCCGCGCATCTGGTTCGGCGTGATCATCTGCAGGGCCGCAGCCGCGATGCCGACGAACACCACATTGGTGAGGTTGATGATCGCCAGAAAGGTCAGCATCACCCAGGGGTTGGGGACCAGAAAGGCGATCACCCCGGCGGGCGCCGTCACAATCCCGCAATACATCGCCAGCCGGAAATGCGTGTCGCGGATGCCCCGCTTCATCATCCAGTCCGCCAGAAAACCGGCCCCGACGAGCCCGGCCGTGCCGAAGATGCCGATCACGAGGCCCTTGGCGAGGCCGACATCCCCGGGGCTCCATTCGAACACCCGGATCATGTAGGCCGGCGCCCACGCCCCGATGCCATAGCCGATGACGGCATAGAGCGAGAAGGCCCCGAAATGCGCCCCGTAAGTGCGCCAGCGCGCGAGGATGAAGGCGATGACCTCGCCGAGGGGAATGAAGGCCGAGGCGTGACCCTCGCGCTTCATCATGCCGCGCCGCACAGGTTCCTTGACCGTGAACATCAGCAACGCCAGCAGCAGCCCCGGCGCGCCGGTGACGATGAACACCATCTGCCAGGGGCGGATCTCGCCCACCACGGGCAGCGTCCATGCCTCGGCATCGCTGACAAGGTCGATCACCCAGCCGCCGAGCAGGAACGCAAGACCGGAGCCGATGGTCACCCCCATCCCATAGATCGACAGGGCCCGGCCCAGCTTGTTCTTGGGAAAGTAGTCGGCGATCAGCGAATAGGCCGAGGGGCTGAGGGCGGCCTCGCCCACCCCCACACCCACACGCGCCAGAAAGAGCTGCCAGTAGTTCTTCGCCAGCCCGCAGCTCGTCGCCGCAATCGACCAGAAGCTGACCCCGATATAGATGATCCAGCGGCGTGAATGACGGTCCGCCGCGCGGCCGATGGGGATGCCGAGGATGGTGTAGAAGATGGCGAAGGCGAAACCCATCAGCAGGCTCACCTCGAAATCGCCGATGTTCAGGTCACGCTGGATCGGCCCGACCAACAGCGCGATGATCTGCCGATCGAGAAAGCTGTTGATGTACATAAGCAACAGCACGACCACGACATACCAGGCATAGGGCTCGCTCGGATAGGGAACGGAGGCCGCGTCCGGGTCCTTTTTCAGGTGACCCTGAAGTTCGGCGGCATCTGGTTCGGCATTCGGCTCGACAACCGTCATGAAAGGCGAGACCTCCCTTGGTCGCGGGCGCCGGTTCCGATCCGGCAGGCCCGATGAATTGATGCGGAAGGTGTGGACCCGGACCGGGCAATCAATCGGCCGGCGGTTCGATTGACCCTTGGGGCGGGCTGCCTACCTCCATCACGGAAGGTCATGACATCGGCCTGAAAAGTCGTGCCTTGCCCCCGGCAGGGGTGAGGCGGGCCAGAGGTCGGAAGCGAAACAGCAAGGGCGGAGCGTTGACGCGGATCCGGTCCTGCACGATCCAAGGGAGGAGACAGCACCGTGACCATCGTCACCAAGATCAAGCGGCTGGACAACAGCGACATCGGGACCGATCCGTCCAAGGCCCCCGACCCGGGCATCCCGATCACGCCGATCCCCAAGCGTCGCTATACCTCGAAGAAGTTCATGGAGCTCGAATGGGAGCGCCTGTGGACGAAGATCTGGCATGTCACGGGGCGCGAGCGCGCCATCCCGAACCCGGGCGACTATTACACCTGGGAGCTCGGCCATGAGAGCTTCATCATCGTGCGCGGGCAGGACGGGCAGATCCGGGGCTTTCACAATGTCTGCCTGCACCGCGGCAACCGGCTGCGCCACGGTATCCACGCCGGCCACACCGACAGCTTCAAGTGCATGTACCACCATTGGGAGTGGAACACCGACGGGACGCTGAAGAACATTCCCGACCGGGAGACCTTCCCCAGCCTGCCCGAATGCGCGAAGCTGAAGATGCGGGAGGTTCGCGTCGACAGCTGGGGCGGGTTCATCTTCCTGAACATGGACCCCAACGCGCCGTCCCTGCGGGACTATCTGGGCATCATCCCCGGCCATCTCGACTGCTATCAGTTCGACCGGATGATCTGCGTGAACAACGTGACGATCCCCTGGGACTGCAACTGGAAGACCAGTGTGGATGCCTTCAACGAGACCTATCACGTGCAGGGCATCCACCCGCAGATCATGCCCTGGCATGATGATGTGAACATCCAGATCGACTGCTACGACCATCACACCCGGTTCCTCGCCCCGTTCATGGCGCCCTCGCCGCGTCTGGGTGAGGAGAAGATGAACGAGCTGGACCATGTGATGCGTGGCGTGCTGCAGATGCTGCAGTTCGACCCGGCCGAATATGAGGGGCGCGCCACGGATGTTCGCCTCGCCTTGCAGGCCAAGAAGCGCGCGATCCAGGATCACGTCCACTTCCCCTACAAGCACCTGAACGATGATCAGCTGACGGATGATTACCACTACACGATCTTCCCGAACATGCAGCTGAACATCTTCGCGGAATCGCTGATGGTGTTCGTCAGCCGGCCGCATCCGACCGATCCGAACAAGATGTTCTGGGACCTGATGCACTTCCGTCATCCCGAAGGGCCGGACGACAACGCGCCCGAGGCCGATTGGCAGCTGACCACCCAGGACGCCTATCAGACGCCCAACCCGGGCACGAAGGAAGTGCTGGATCAGGACGCCTACAACCTGCCGCATGTGCAGCAGGGCATGAGTTCCGATGCGTTCGAGAACATCATCGTCGGCGAGCAGGAGCTTCGCATCGTCCACTTCCACAAGACGCTGATGGACTATGTGCGCGAGGATCGATTCGAATAGGCCATCGTAGCGCCGTTTTCTGAAAAGCCCGGCCTGCAAGCGGATCCCGATCAGATGCAACCCTCTGATCGGGATCTGTTCACTTACAGAAAGCGACGGTGCGGTTTCGCACGTTCAATCCTGAGGCACCCCGCCCTCAAGGCGCGCTTTCTTCAGGCCGCGGGCGGCTGTGTGCGGGTCGATTCGCGCCAGGTCACATAAAGCCCGGCCGCGATGATCAGGGCCGAGCCCATCAGCAGGTCCGGGGTGGGCACCTCCGCCCAGATCAGATAGCCGAAGGTCACCGCCCAGATCATGCCGGTATAGTTCAGCGGGCTGACGGCCGAAGCCGGGGCGGCGCTGAATGCCAGCGTCAGCAGCAATTGCGCAGTGCCTCCGGCCAGCCCGGTCCCGATCAGCAGGAGCCATCCGGTCAGATCCGGCTGTGTCCAGACAAAGGGCAGAGGCAGCAGGCCGATCACCGCCCCGAAGGCCGTGAAGGTGAAGACGATCGAGACTTCGGTCTCGCTGGCCGACATCCGGCGGATCAGCACCATCGCCAGCCCCTGCAGAAAGGCCGCGACCAGACCGACGAGGATCGCGGTCTCCAGCAGCATCGCCGGCGACAGCTCGGTGATCACCAGCACGCCCGCAAACCCGACCGCGACCGCCGCCCAGCGGTGCACCCCCACACGCTCGCCCAGCATCAGCACCGCAAGGGCGGTGATGAACAGCGGTGCCGTGAATTGCAGCGCCGTTGCCAGCGCCAGCGGCATCAGCGTCATCGACCAGACAACGGTGCCGGTGGCAAACACACCGATCACCGCACGCACCCCATGGGGTCGCCAGTCGGCCGGCATCAGCTGCCGGAAACCG
>CAZPBH010000090.1:7331-7614 GCA_964584645.1 uncultured Rhodospirillales bacterium
GTACGAGCGCAAAACCCTGCCTGCAGGCCAGGATCTGCAGGACCGGGATCTCGGCCTCTCCGGCCGCCTTGATCAGCGCGTTGGTGACCGCCAGCCCCAGATAGGCCCCAAAGGCACAGGCCATGCCATAGAGCACACGGGCGCGCGAGGGTGCCGGCAGGCCCGTCATCCGCGGCCCCTCGCCGCTTGGCCGAACCTTCCCCGACATGCCATGTTGAGGTGATGACAGGAAAGGATCAAAGTACGCTTGTCAGCATCGTCGGCGGGGGCCTGTCGGGCAGCC
>CAZPBH010000090.1:7624-7933 GCA_964584645.1 uncultured Rhodospirillales bacterium
GGAACTGCTCGTGTCCTACGGACTCCAGGGCCTGGTGCTGGCGCTCGCGCTGGCGCGACAGGGTATCGCCACCACGCTGATCGAGCGTACGGCCCGGGCCGATCTGCTGCGGGCAGATTTCGACGGCCGCACGACCGCCATCGCGCTCGCCTCGCGCAACTGGCTGGGTGAGCTTGGCCTGTGGGAGGACCTTGCACCCGAGGCCGAAGCCATCCAGGAGATCCGCACGGCTGACGAGGACAGCCCGTCCTTCCTGCATTTCGATGTCGACGAGGTCGAAGCAACGGCTTTCGGCTGGATCGTCGAGAA
>CAZPBH010000091.1:0-7914 GCA_964584645.1 uncultured Rhodospirillales bacterium
ATCAAAGGGTGCTGTAAGCCGCGATTGGGCGAGGTTGCGCTCAGCGTTGGCAAGCTTCGAGCGCACAAGGTTGAGCTGACCTTCGGCCGCGTCATTGGCAGCTTGAGCCGTATCCAGCGCTGCCTCGGCGACCCAGCCTTTTTCGAACAGCGTTTGCTGGCGCTCAAGCGTATCCACGCTTTCCGTCAGATTGGCCTGGGCGCTGGCCAGTTCCGATTGGGCCGCGGCCAACTCGATCCTGAACGGCTCGGGATCGAGGGCCGCCAGCACATCGCCTTCCTGGACCGTATCGCCAGCTGCGACATTCACTGTTGCCACGGTGCCCCGCACCGAAAAGCTGAGGGCAGAGCTCGTTGCAGCGGCGAGATTGCCGGAAAATGTCCGAACCTGGCCGCCCGCAGGCTCGGATACGGTGTAGGTCTTGATCGCTCTGACGCGTTCGACCGTCTCTTGGTTGTCACCGCTTCCGCAAGCGGTCAGCAAGGCTGCACCAAAGATTGCCAATGCGGGGCAGGGCCGAAACATCAGCCGTCTCCTTCAACCGGGTCAAATTTCGCTAATTGTCCGCGAGGCAGAGATGGGGCGCTCTACCTCACAATCGAGGGTAGTGCGCCCCGCCCGGGTCAAAACTGCCGCGTGGGTTACTCAGCGACAAGATTTTCCTGAAAAGCTGCAAGCTCGTCCTGATCGAGAATTTCATCGCCATCGGTATCGGCGGCTGCGAAATTCTCAATCGGGATATCGATAAATTCGGTGCGTGAAAGACGCTCATCTGAATTCTCGTCAAAGCGCTCCAGTAATTCTGGCAGACGGCTTGATATACGCCGCCCTACGGGACCCCGGCCGGCATCTTCCTGATCGATGAAATCATCATCGTTGCGATCAAGTCGCGCGAAGCTTGCGGTTCGAAAATCGGAAAACTCGCTCAGGCTCAGGGCGCCGTCTCCGTCGACGTCCACTTGCTGAATCATGTCGATGACGGCGCTCTCTTCTGATTGTGCGAGGGCTGCTGTTACGGGGATGGCTGAAAAAGCGATGATGGCCGAGATCAGGATACGGTGGTCCATGGTGTCTCCTTGTCATGAATTGTTGCATCGAAGGGCGATCTGAAGTTCTCGAAGCTCTTCCAGTGAGCCCCGAATTCTGGGCAAGACGTCACGCACATGGCCCGACACCGGTTCAGAAACGGCGGCCAATGCTGTCCACTGGGCCTTGCGGTAGCTGGTTCAGTCGAACGGCCCCAGTTCCGCAGCGCGCTGGCGATAGGCAGCCCGCATGAACGGCAGGGCGGCCGGGCCGGCCTCCATATAGTGTACGAGGCGTAGCTCGCCCTCGAACGGCGCCAACAGGCCCGAGACACGGACATCGGCGCCCACCGCCTCGCTGTCGCCGCGCAGCAGGGCCTTCCAGCTCATCCGAAAGCGGAAGATCCTGAGATCGCCACCCCCTGGCACCGGCTTGATCGCCGGATCGCTCACCTGCACCCTGAACCGCTCGATAATGTGCTGGGCCTCGGCCAGATAGGCTTCCAGCGCGTCCCAGCCGATGACCGGATGGTCGAGTTCTTCCGGGAAATGCCAGGGCTCGGCCACGTCGGGCGACCAGAGATCCCGCACCTGGAAGAAATCGCCGCCGTTCCACGCGGCCTCGAAAGCCGCGATGAAGTTGGCGAAGGCGGCCGTTTCGGTATCTGTCATGGGCAGTTTCCTTTTCGCCACCGACCCGGCCGTGGAGCTGTTGAACCATGGGGGCGTACCGCTTTCCGGGCACCTGTTGCGCGGCGGCCACCCCAAGCGCAGATAGCCGATGCTATATCACAGCGCGAAGTTGGGCCAAACGAGAAGCCCTCTTGAGGAATCGGCGCCGTTGACAGGGATATGAAGCGCAAGCGGGAGGCAATCTAGGTGAAGAAGTCATTCTGGTATTCGGCCACGAGCATGGCGGCTCTGGCGGCCGTGATGGTTACTGCGACACCGGCTCGGGCACAGCTTGAAGAGATCGTCGTGACGGCAGAGCGGCGGGAAGCCAGCCTGCAGGACGTGCCGGTGGCGGTCACCGCCTATTCGGAGGCCGATATCGAACGCTTCAATATCGAGGAAGTGACCGATATCGACGTGTTCGCGCCCGGCCTGCGCGTCATCAACAATGTGGCGAGTTCGAACGCCCTGAACGTCAACCTGCGCGGCTCGACCGAAGCGGGTGGGGCGTTCCTGTTCTCCGAGCCCGGCGTGGGTCTCTATCTCAACGGCGTCTACCGGCGCCTGGCCGGCGGCAATATCGAGCTGGCCGACATTCAGCGGATCGAGGTGCTGCGCGGCCCGCAGGGCACGCTGTTCGGCCGGAACACGCTGGCCGGTGCCATCAACATCGTCACCAAGAAGCCCGACCCGACCGAGCCGGTGAATGGCAGTGTCACCCTGAAGGTTGGCAGTTTCGAGCGGTATTCGGCCCGCGCCAGCATCTATGCGCCCGTTTCCGACACGCTCGCGGTGGCGGTTGCGGGTCTCTACAAGGATCAGGGCGAGGGCTATTACACCAACGTCGTTGACGGCGAGGATGTCGGCAAGGACCAGTTTGCCGGTGTGACCGGCGCCCTGCGCTGGCAGCCGAATGAGCGTTTCCTGCTGGATGCCACGCTGTTTGCGTCTTCCAACGATCGTGACGGGCAATATGCCATCCCGGTCGATATCACCACCAAGCAGCGGGTCACCAGCGGCGACGATGTGGCGGCCGGCACGGCGACGTTCCCGGACGGCTCCACCCGTGAGACCTTTTCGGAGAGCGAGACCTTCGGCGGTGATCTGACGCTGGAATACGACTTCGACTGGGCCACGCTGAAATCGATCAGCGCCTTCAGCCAGATCGACGATGCCTGGGCCATCGACTTCACCGCGGCGCAATTCGCCTCGCCCGACCCGGCGATCCGTGGCACGGCGGGCTTCTTCCGTGATACCGATGGCGAGATCTCGCAGTACAGCCAGGAATTCCAGCTGCTGGGCACCACCGATACGCTCGAATGGACGGCCGGCGCTTACTATTACTGGGAAAATACCGAGCAGCTGATCGAGGACTCGGTCCCGGCCCTGTTCTTCCTGCCCGGCCTCGGCGTACCCGAGACCTATGACCTGACGACGACGTCAATCGCCGCCTATGGGCAGGTGAAGTGGCAGTTCGCCCCCTCCTGGTCGGCCATCGCGGGTGCACGCTATACCGCCGACAACAAGGAGATGGAGGGCTCCAAGGAGAACGGACCCTTCGCCACCGCGCCGACGCCGTTCGCCTCGGATGAGGATTTCAGCCAGATCACCTTCAAGGCCGGGATCGAGTGGCAGCCCAACGACGATATCCTGACCTATCTGACCTTCAGCCAGGGCTACAAGGCGGGTACCTACAATGCCGGCGCCCCGGCCTCGGTCTATGCCGATCCGCTGGATGAGGAGGAGGTCGATTCCTTCGAACTGGGGTTCAAGGGCGATTTGTTCGAGGATACCGTGCGCCTGAACGCGGCCGCCTTCTATCTCGAGACCAGCAATCTCGCCATCGGCCAGATCCGTGAAAACGGGGATGTGTTCCAGGACAATGTCGGCGAGTCCAACCTCTATGGTCTGGAGCTGGAGGGCATCTGGGCGCCGACCGATCGGTTCACGGGCCGGTTGTCGCTGACGCTGCAGGACGGTGAATGGCAGTCGGTCGGTGACCAGCCCCCGGGCGGTATCCAGATCGACGAGGAACTGCCGGGCGTGGCCCAGTACCAGTTCACCATCGGTGCCGATTATCGCGTGCCGTTGAAGAATGGCGGTGACATCACCTTCCTCGCCGACGTTCGCACCACCGATGGCTATTTCAACACCACCGCGCATAACGACGATCCGGTCAACGAGACCGAGGGGTACACCACGGTCAATGCCGGCGCGATCTTCGAAAGTGCGGACGGCAAGCATCAGGTGGCGCTTCGGGGCCAGAACCTGTTCGACACCGAGGATTATTACATCACGCTGATCTTCGGGCTGAACAACACGGGCGCCTATTATCCGGTCGTGCCGCGCACCTTCGATCTCAGCTACACCTACCGCTTCTGAAGCTGAAAGCCCGAACCGCCAGTTTTACTCGGGAGGCCCGGCGCCATCGCGCCGGGTCTCGTTTTATGTCCTGTGCTGTGCCGAAGCCTGCCGATCCACTCAAACTATCTGTCCACCTGGACAAATTCCCCGATCAGATCATTCCATCTGATCGGAATGTACTCTCGTAGCGCGTACGAGCTTCCCTGCAAGGCGGGGAAAGGCGATCTGCCGGCTCCGTCCCCCATACCCCGTGATGCCGCGTCATGCGGTTAGGGGCGCGCTCCCCAGATTGCCCCCGAACGGGGGCACTTACCCCAATCCATAACTGTGAATTATGTGAACTTCCAACGAGTTCATTGGACCGCGAACCGGTTCAATCGTAGGACGGAATCCTACATGGGCGTGCGCGCATGGCGTGCGCATCGGGGGATATGCAGGGCTGGTCGCGCCGGGCAGGGCAGGCGGCCACGCGCTGTAAGTTGGGGGAGCATGATGAGCCGTTACTTTCGCATGATGGTCCGTGCTGCGTGTCTGGGCCTGATGGTGCTGGGTCCCGTGACAACGGCGGCCGCGCAGGATGTCGGGCAGGAGCTGCAGGTGGCCGGGCGGGCGCTCGGCTTTCTTGAGAGCGCGCCGAGCGGCGGGGTCGCGCTGGCCGTCGTCTTCGACCCGTCGATCCCTGAATCGGTCGCGGGCAAGGATGCCGCAATGGCGGCCCTTGGCGGCGGTTTGGCTCTGGGCTCGTTGACGCTGAACCCGGTCGAGGTGCCGATCGGCAGCCTGGCCGGCACCTCGGCGGGGGCGCTTTACGTCACACCGGGCATGGCCGCGCATTTCGATGCGGTCGCCTCGAGAGCGGCGGCCGAGGGCATTGTGAGCATCGGCGCCGAGCTTGCCTGTGTGGAGGCCGGCGCCTGTGTGATGGGGGTCGAGACGCAGCCGAAGGTGCGTGTGGTGGTCAGCCAGGCGGCAGCCTCGGCATCCGGGATCGCCTTCAAATCGGCCTTCCGGATGATGATTCGCGAGATCTGAAGGGGTTCAGGCCTGCCCGATATCGCTTGGGGGTGCAGGCTGCTTGTTGGGGGAAAGTCATGAAGTTGAAGGTGAGGCGATCTGCTTGGCTGTTGGGTACGGCCATGCTTCTTCCGGTCCCGGCGCTGGCCGAGACCATCGATTACGGCGCGCTGGAAATGCTGTTCGGCGAGCCGGTGACCACGAGTGCCACGGGCTCGCCGCTGCGGGCGACCGAGGCGCCGGTCACCATGGACATCATCACCGCCGAGGACATTCGTCGCTCGGGCGCGCAGGATGTTCCAAGCCTGCTCGGCCGGCTCGCAGGCGTGCATCTCCTGCCCCAGGGTGTCGGCACGACCGATGTCGGGGTGCGCGGCTACAACCAGCCCTATTCGCCGCGCCTGCTGGTGCTGGTCAATGGCCGGCAGGTCTATCTCGACCATTAGAACTATACTGCCTGGCAGGCGATTCCCGTCCAGCTTGAGGAAATCCGCCAGATCGAGGTGGTGAAGGGCCCCAACAGCGCGCTGTTCGGCTTCAACGCGGTCGGCGGGGTGGTGAACATCATCACCTATAACCCGCTCTATGACGATATCGACGTGGCCACCGTCACGGGCGGCACGCAGGGATGGCTGCGCGGTGCGGCCATCGGCACCTTCCGGCTGGGTGAAGGGGTAGGCGTGCGGGTGTCGGTCAACGGCCTGCAGGCGGATGAATTCGATACCGATCTTCCGCAGGGGGCCGTCGGCATCCGGCAGGATCTGGAAAGCTACGAGTTCAACATCGACGGCATCGTGCAACTGGCCGACAATGTGCAGGCCCGGCTCGAGGTCGCGCACAGCGAGACCGACAAGAGCGACGGCATCGTCGGTGGCAATTTCGGGCTCGGCAATTATTCGCTGACCTCGGTTCTGGGCAAGGTTTCAGCCGACACGCGCTGGGGGCTCATCGAGATCACCGGCTATACCAACATCGCCGACATCCAGAACGAGGTGCCGAACCCGCCGGCCTATGATTTCGACAATCAGGTCTCGGTGTTCCGGATCGAGGATCTGTTCAAGATCGGGGCGGACCACACCTTCCGCCTGCTGGGCGAATACCGCCATAACAGCATGGACACCACGCCCTTTGATGGCGCCACCGTCTCCTATGATGTCTATTCCGCGGCCGCGATGTGGAACTGGGCGGTCAGCGCCAGGGTGAACCTGACAGCGGCTGTGCGCCTCGACCACCTGGAACTCGACCGTCAGGGCGCGATCCCGGCGGGGGCACCGTTCACCAATGCCGACTGGGAGGACAACACGACCGAGTACAGTGTCAACCTCGGCGCGGTCTGGCTCGCCAGCGATTTCGACACCTTCTCGGCCAGCTATGCCCGCGGCATCCAGGTGCGCTCGCTTTCACAGTTCGGCGGTTTCCTGCTCCCCGTACAATTCGGCGGGGGGCCGGCCTTCCTGGTGACCAACCTGCCGATCCTGGAACAGCCGACCGTGGTCCAGAATCTCGAAATCGGCTATGACCGGCTGCTGCCGGCGCTCGGTGCCACAGCGCGCATCCGGGGCTTCTATCAGTACAATGACGATCTGTTGGCCACCGGCATCAACGGCGTGCTCACGGTACCGCCGACGCCCACGACCCTGCCCGTATCAGGCTTCCTCAATATCGGCGACAGCGAGCTCCTCGGGCTGGAACTCGGTCTCGACGGGGAGATGGAAAGCGGTGTCCGCTGGGGTGTGAATGCGACCTGGCTGTCGGTCGAGGATGATTTCATCCTGCCCCCGCAGAATCTCGGGTTCCAGCCGGCCGAAAGCTCACCGGAGCTGATCGTCAACGGCCAGCTCGGCTGGTCGGGCGGCGGCTTCGATGCGGATGTCTATCTCCGCTATGTCGACGATTTCACGGGCAAGGCGGTCAACATGTTCGGCGTTGTCGGCGATGTGCCGGTCGACGCCTATGTCACGGCCGATGCGCGCCTTGGTTATCGCCTCAATGAGGATTTCGAGATTGCGCTGAGCGGCCGGAACCTGTTCGAGGACGGCCAGCCCCAGTCGACGGGTCTGGAACAGGAAAGGATGTTCTGGGCCACGCTGACCGCGAGGTTCTGAGAAAAAAGCGCGCCCCGTGCGCCAAAATGAGCACTGAATTAACCGCTTTTTTGTTTCGGAGGTTCATACTCGCGCATGAGTGGAAGCTGGGGGGCTTCAACTCGCTCAAGGAGGTGGGTGAATGTTCAGGATGCGGGATTGGCCATTTGCGGTGAAGATGGGGCTGGCCCCGCTGGTCGCCCTGATCGTGCTGGCCGGGGTTGTGGCCGCCGACATGGCGGTCCAGCACAGGGTCGTGGGGTCCTTCAACGCCGTCGTCGAACGTGACCTGCCCGAGGCGATCGCCTTTTCGCGCCTCGCGAGCGATGTCTCGGAGATCCACAAGGAGCTCTACCGCCTGTTGACCTTCCAGGCCGGGGATATCGACACCGCCAGGATTCCCGACGGGATCGAGGGGGTCGCCGCCCGGATGGCGAGCGTGCGCAGCCGTGCCGACCGGCTGGTCGAGGAGGCCAGCGATCCGGCTCTGAAAACACGCCTCGAATCCGTTCAGGCCGATCTGAACGACTATGCCGATGCGGTGGACTGGGTGACCTCCATGCTGCTGATCGACTTCAACGCGGCGGCCAGTTTCGTCGTGCCCTTTGACGAACATCACACGCGGATGATGGCCAATCTCGACGAGGCCGTCGATCTGGCCCAGGATGCCGCGCGGGTCCGGGCCCGCGAGGGGGAAACCACGGCGGCGGCGGCGCGCCTCTCCACATTGTGGATCAGTATCCTGTCCGGCCTGT
>CAZPBH010000092.1:0-2553 GCA_964584645.1 uncultured Rhodospirillales bacterium
GAAATCGCCGCGATAGCGCGTGCCGGCCAGCAGGGCGCCCATGTCGAGCGCATAGATGTTGGCATTGGTCAGGACCTCCGGCACCTCGCCATTCACCACCCGACGCGCCAGGCCCTCGGCGATGGCGGTCTTGCCCACCCCCGGATCGCCGACATAGAGCGGGTTGTTCTTGGATCGGCGGCACAGGATCTGGATGGTGCGCTCGATCTCCAATTCGCGGCCGATCAGCGGGTCGATACGTCCGTCGCGAGCCTTCTGGTTGAGGTCCACGCAATAGGCGTCGAGGGCTTCCGAGCCCTTCTTGACCACATTCTCCGATTCCGTCTCTTCCTCGGCGCCGCTGGGCGGGCGGGCCTCGCCCTTGGAGGGAACCTTGGCAATGCCGTGGCTGATGAAGTTGACCGCGTCGAAGCGCGTCATGTCCTGCTCCTGCAGGAAATAGACGGCGTGGCTCTCGCGCTCGGAGAACAGGGCGACCAGCACATTGGCGCCCGTCACCTGCTCACGCCCGGAGGACTGCACATGGATCGCCGCGCGCTGCAGCACGCGCTGGAACCCGCTGGTGGGCTTGGCGTCGCCGCTCTGGCTCGTCACCAGATTGGCGAGCTCGTTGTCGAGATACCCGACAAGGTCGGCGCGGAGCTTCTCCACATCGATGCCGCAGGCTTTCAGGACCGCAACCGCGTCGCGGTCCTCGGCCAGCGCCAGCAGCAGATGTTCAAGCGTTGCGAATTCGTGACGCCGCTGGTTGGCGTAGGCCAGCGCCTGATGCAATGTCTGTTCGAGGTCCCTCGAAAGCATGGGGGGGGTCACTCCTTTTCCAATGTGCATTGCAGGGGATGCTGGTTCTGGCGCGCGAAATCCATTACCTGCGTCACCTTTGTTTCCGCTACTTCATAGGTATAGACGCCACATATACCGACCCCCCGTCGATGAATATGCAGCATGATTGTTGTGGCCTCCTCGCGGCTCTTGTTGAAGAATTTTTCCAGTACGTGGACGACAAACTCCATGGGAGTATAATCGTCATTCAGCATTATGACCTTGTACATCGAAGGCCGTTTTGTCTTCGGCCTCGTTTTTACGACGATTCCCGTGCCGGTGTCATCGTCGTCCTTTGAAAGATGTATCTCCGGCGCCCTTCCTGTCCCGGACGCTTTCTCATTGGATGCGGTCTGCGCGTCAGGCTGCCGGTCGCCTCTCACGCTCTCACGCATGGTGCGTTCTCCCGGTCTCGAACCTGGGGCCGGCTCTTCGGCCAACTGGCGATCGATCACGGGATCAACGCCCTGACCTGCACGATAGGCTGTCTGATGACTCATATTCAACTTTTTCCATGGCCGGAAAGGGGCACCCTTCCAGCTCCCCTCAAGCCCTTGGTTTGACGGCAGGAATCGGCTCTCGGCGCGCGCCGCGCCGGTGTCCGGGGCGCATTTTTCTCTCGCTGCGGTAACCGAATCGCAAGAAATCTTCCCCCTCCCTGTCCGGTTGCGCCCGGGTCGGTCGACCCTGCCACGCCGCCTGACGAGCTTGGGTTCAGGCACGCGTTCGTCCATAGTGCCGCTCATGCGCCTCGATCTCGTGAAGATGCATGGCCTCGGCAATGATTTCGTCATTGTCGATGCCCGCGTGAACCCTGCCGCCGAAGGTTTGGCAGATGCGGCCGTGCGCCATCTCTGCGACCGGCGCCGGGGCGTGGGCTGCGATCAGCTCATCGTAGTGCGGCGCGCGCCCGATGCCGATCTCGCGATGGCGATCTTCAATGCCGATGGCAGCCCTTCCGCCATGTGCGGGAACGCCGCGCGCTGTGTCGCCGCGCGGGAGATGGCCGCGAACGGGCAGGACAGTCTGGCCATCGCGACCCCGGCCGGAAGGCTGGCGGCCTGGCGCGAGGGCGAGGCCATCGCGGTCGACATGGGACCACCCCGCTTCGCCTGGGACCATATCCCGCTCAGCGCTGAGGTGCCGGTCGACCCCCTTCCTCTGGCGCGCGCGCCGCTGGCGGATGGGGTGGCCCTGTCGATGGGCAATCCGCATGTGGTCTTCTTCGTCGATCGGGTGGATGCAATCCCGCTGGCCGAGCTGGGGCCGGTGATCGAGCACGATGCGCTGTTCCCCGAACGCACCAATGTCGAAATCGTCGAGCAGGTGGGTCCGGACCGCCTGCGCATGCGTGTGTGGGAACGCGGGGCGGGCATCACCCAGGCCTGCGGCAGCGGCGCCTGTGCCACCATGGCCGCCGCCCGGCGCCGGGGGCTCGTCGGACCGGAGGCCGAGATCCTCCTCGACGGCGGCACGCTGCGGCTGCGGGAGCGCGCCGATGGCCATCTGATCATGATCGGTCCGACGGCGCATGTGTTCGACGGCGTGATCGACCTGCCGGCCGCGCTCGAGGCGGGGCTGGCCGCATGACGACCGGGACCCTGACCCAGCCGCAGGTCATCACCTTCGGCTGTCGGCTCAACGCCTATGAATCCGCCGTGATCGAGAAGCAGGCAGCGCAAGCGGGCCTTGGCGATACCGTCATCCTGAACAGCTGCGCGGTCACGGCCG
>CAZPBH010000092.1:2563-7874 GCA_964584645.1 uncultured Rhodospirillales bacterium
GCCGAGGCCGAACGCCAGCTGCGTCAGGCGATCCGCAAGGCACGGCGCGACCGGCCCACGGCGCGGATCATCGTCACCGGCTGTGCCGCCCAGATCGACCCGGCGCGCTATGCGGCGATGGCCGAGGTCGATGCGGTGATCGGCAATGACGACAAGCTTCAGGCCCAGCGCTGGGCAAGGCTGGGGGCCGATCTCGGCGCCGATCCGCATGCTGGTCCGAATGCGGATGTGCCCAAGCCCGTCCATGTCACCGACATCTTCACCGTGCGCGCGACCGCCCCGCATCTGGCCGAGGGGCTGCAGGGCCGGGCGCGGGCCTTTGTCGAGGTCCAGCAGGGCTGCGACCATCGCTGCACCTTCTGCATCATTCCGTACGGGCGTGGTAATGCGCGTTCGGTGCCCATCGGTGCGGTGGTGGAGCGGGTGCGCGGCCTCGTCGCCCAGGGCTATGCGGAGGTCGTGCTGACCGGGGTCGATGTCACCAGCTGGGGCGGGGATCTGCCCGGCCGGCCGAAGCTCGGCCAGCTCTGCCGCCGCCTGCTGGCCCAGGTGCCGGAACTGCCGCGGCTGCGCCTCTCCTCCGTCGACCCCGCCGAGATCGACGACGACATCTGGCGCCTGATCGCCGATGAGCCGCGCCTGATGCCACATCTGCATCTCTCGGTGCAGGCGGGTGACGACATGATCCTGAAGCGCATGAAGCGCCGACACCTCCGCGCGGATGTGCTGGATGTGACCCGTCGTGCCCGCGCCCTGCGCCCCGATATCCTGTTCGGCGCCGATATCATCGCCGGCTTTCCGACCGAGACGGCGGCGATGGCGGCCAACACGCTGGCGCTGGTCGAGGAGGCCGATCTGACCTTCCTGCATGTCTTTCCCTACAGCCCGCGCGAGGGCACGCCGGCCGCACGGATGCCCCAGGTGCCAAAGCCCGAGATCAAGGCTCGCGCGGCAGCCTTGCGGGCGGCCGGGGTGGGGCGGTTGCAAGCCGCCCTTGCCGCGCACAGGCCGGGCGAGCTTCGGGAGGTTCTGGTCGAACGCCCCGAGGAGGCCCGGCTGCCGAGCTTCCTGCCTGTGCGGCTTGCGCGGCCCGGGCCGGAAGGCCGGCTTGTCCATGCCCGGCTCACCGGCCATGACGGCACGCACCTGCTGGCCGATCCTGCCTGAGTTTTCCGAGATTCTTCCCTGCCAAGTCGAGTTCGCGCCCGATGACCGATACCGATGATACCGATGATGCCGAGAAGAAGGGCTGGTTTGCCCGGCTGACCGAGGGGCTGGGCCGTTCCTCGACAAAGCTCGGCGATGGTATCAAGGGTATCTTCACCCGGCGCAAGCTCGACGACGAGACGCTGGAAGAGCTGGAAGAGCTGCTGATCACCGCCGATCTTGGGCCCGCGACCGCGGCCGGGCTGGTCGAGAGCCTGCGCAAGAGCCGGTTCGAGAAGGAAGCCGATGAGGGTGAAATCCGCGCGGCTCTCGCTGAAGAGGTCGCCCGGATCCTCCAGCCCGTCGCAGCCCCCCTGCCGAGACCGCTGGGGCAGAAGCCGCTGGTGATCCTCGTCACCGGCGTGAACGGAGCGGGCAAGACGACGACCATCGGCAAGCTGGCCGGGCGCTGGCGCAAGGAGGGGTTCAAGGTCCACCTCGCCGCCGGCGACACCTTCCGTGCGGCCGCGGTGGAACAGCTGAAGATCTGGGGCGAGCGGACCGGCTGCCCGGTCACCGCCCGCGAGACCGGCGCCGATGCGGCCTCTCTCGCCTATGAGGCGCTGGATGCGGCGCGACGCGAGGGTGCCGATATCCTGCTGATCGACACCGCCGGGCGCCTGCATACCAAGAGCAATCTGATGGACGAACTGGCCAAGATCGTCCGGGTGCTGAAAAAGCGCGATCCCGAGCTGCCGCATGCGACCTGGCTGGTGCTGGATGCCACCACTGGCCAGAACGCGCTCAAGCAGGTCGAGATGTTCGATGCCGCCGTGCCGATCTCGGGCCTGATCGTCACCAAGCTCGATGGTTCCTCGAAGGGTGGTGTGTTGGTGGCACTGGCCGACAGGTTCAGGAAGCCGGTCCACGCCATCGGCGTCGGCGAGAAGGAGGCCGATCTTCGCCCCTTCGAGGCGAAAGCCTTCGCCCGCGCCCTGATGGGGCTGGGGGAAAATTAGCTCTCGGGCTTGAGCCCTTCGATCAGGGGCTCCAGCGCGGGGGCGAGCCCCTCGACCATGACCTTCACCCCTTGCGCGTTGGGGTGGATGCCATCGGCCTGATTGAGTGCCGGATCGGTGGCGACCCCCTCCAGAATGAAGGGGTAGAGCGGCACATCGTGCTTTTCGGCGAGGGCGGGGTAGAGCGAATCGAAGGCTTCCTGATATTCCCGACCCCAATTGCGCGGCGCCATCATGCCGGCCAGCAGGACAGGAATATTGTCCTCCAACAGGCGGTCCAGCATCGCGTCGAGATTGTCCTTCGTGCTGGCGGGATCGATGCCCCGCAGCGCATCATTGGCGCCCAGGGCCAGCAGCACGATGTCGGGCGCATCACCGGCGAGCGTCCAGTCGAGCCGCGCCAGCCCGCCGGCCGTGGTATCGCCGGAAACGCCGGCATTGATGACGTTCACCTGATGGCCGCGGGCCTGCAGCTCGGCTTCGAGCTGGCTGGGAAAGGCCGCTTCGGCCGGCAGCCCGTAACCGGCGACGAGCGAGTCGCCATAGGCGAGAATGTCGATCTTTTCCTCGTCCGCCCGAGCCCCTTGTGCGTAGGACACAAGAAGAGCCAATCCGAGAAACCCACAGCCCACCAGCTTGGCCAGCCAGCCGCTCAGGCCATATCGCGGTGCGGGGTGAGACAACAGCGAGCCTGTCATGACCGTCGATCCATCCATGGGGTCCGAGGATCAACCTATCCTCGATCTGGCACAAGTCACCCTCACGCTGGGCAGCGAGGCCGGGCCTGTCGAGATCCTGCGCGGGATCGATCTGCATGTCGCGACCCCCACCACGCTCAGCATCATGGGGCCGAGCGGGTCGGGCAAGTCGACCCTGATGATGGTCATGGGCGGGCTGGAGCGGCCAAGCGCGGGCCGGGTCCATGTCGCCGGCCATGACCTGACCAGCCTGAACGAGGATCAACTGGCACGCGTTCGGCGCGATGCCATCGGCATCGTGTTCCAGAACTTTCACCTCGTACCGACGATGACGGCGCTGGAGAATGTCGCGATCCCGGCCGAATTGGCCGGCCATCGCGATGCCTTCGATCGGGCGCGCGCACAGCTCGATCATGTCGGGCTCTCGCACCGGCTCAGCCATTATCCGGGCCAGCTTTCGGGCGGGGAGCAGCAGCGCACGGCACTCGCCCGCGCCATGGTGGTCGAGCCCGCGCTCCTGCTGGCCGACGAGCCGACCGGCAATCTCGATCAGGCCAACGGAGCCCACATCATCGACCTGATGTTCGAACTGGCCGACCGGCGCGGTACCACGCTGGTGCTGATCACCCATGATCCCGGTCTGGCCGAGCGCTGTGCCCGGCAGGTGCGCCTCGCCGATGGGCGCATCGCAGCCGATAGCGGTCTCGCCAGTGGCGCGCGCCTGCATGCGGTGACGGCATGAACGCCAACCGCCTCGCCCTGCGCTATGCCGCGCGCGAATTGCGGGCCGGCCTCAGGGGGTTCTGGATATTCCTTGCCTGTCTGGTGCTGGGGGTCGGCGCGATTGCCGCCGTGCAGTCGGTCAGCCGCGCGGTCAATGCCGGGCTGGAGGCCGATGGCCAGGCCATCCTTGGCGGCGATATTGCGGTGCGGCAAATCTATCGCCCCGTCAGCGCGGAGGCGCTGGCCGCCTTGGAGGCGCTGGGCCAGGTGAGCCTGATGGTCGACATGCGCGCGATGGCGCGAGCGGGCGAGGTGCAGGCGCTGGTCGATCTCAAGGCCGTCGATGCGGCCTACCCGCTGGCGGGCGCCGTTGAGCTGGACGGCGCGCCCGAGCTCGATGCCGCTCTGGGGCCGCAAGGAGTGGCGGTCGAGCAGCTGACGCTTGACCGGCTGGGCCTCGCGCCGGGCGATACGCTCCGGCTGGGGGAGGGCACGTTCACCATCAACGCCGTCATCACCCATGAGCCCGACAAGGCCTCGGGCGGCAGTTTCGCCGTTGGCCCGCGCGTGATGCTCGACATGGAGGGGCTGGCGGCGACCGGGCTCGTGCAGCCGGGCAGCCTTGTGTACTACACCTATCGTATCCTGCTGGGCGAGGGCATCGCCCCCGGCGCTGCGATCGAGAGCCTGCGCGCGCAATTTCCCGATACCGGCTGGCAGATCCGCGATTTCACCAACGCCTCGCCGCAGCTCTCGACCTTCATCAGCCGGCTGACCCTTTTCCTGACCATGACCGGGCTGACGGCCCTGCTGGTCGGCGGGGTGGGGGTCGGCAACGCCGTGCAGGCCTGGCTGGAGCGCAAGGGCGAGACCATCGCGACCTTCAAGTGCCTCGGCGCGCCGGCCGACCTGATCTTTCGCATCTATCTGTTTCAGGTGCTGGGGCTGGCCTGTGTCGGGGTGGGGATCGGTCTGGTGCTGGGGGCGGCCGCACCCATCGTGCTGGGTGATCTTCTGAACGACCTGCTGCCCGTCACGGCCCGTATCGGGATCTATCCGGAGCCGCTGGTGCTGGCGGGGCTGTTCGGGCTGGTGGCGGCGATCACCTTCTCGCTCTGGCCGCTGGGCCGGGCGGTGAAGATACCCGGTGCCGCCCTGTTCCGCGATGTGCTGCTGCCCGCCCATGTACGACCGGGCGTGCGCACGCTGGCGGCCATCGCGCTGGGCGCAGCACTGCTGGCGATGCTGGCGCTGGCCTCGACCGACACGCCGCATTTCGCGATCTGGTTCCTGCTGGGCTCGGGCGGCACCTTGCTGGCCTTCGCGCTGGCGGCGCGGGCGATCACCCGGCTTGGCGCCCGCCTGCCGCGGCCGAGGCGGCCCGATCTGCGCCTCGGGCTGACCAACCTGCACAGGCCGGGGGCGCCGACCGGCACCATCGCACTGTCACTGGGCCTCGGGCTGACGGTGCTGGTCACCATCGCCCTGATCGAGGGCAATTTTACCCGCGCGGTCGACGAGACCCTGCCACGCGATGCGCCGGCCTTCTTCTTCGTCGACATCCAGCCGGACCAGCTGGACGGGTTTCGCGAGGTGGTGGAGGCGATCCCGGGCACTGGGCGGATCGAGGCCGAGCCCAGCCTGCGCGGGCGCATCACCACCATCCGCGGCAACCCCGCTCTCGACGAGCTTGCCGATCCGACCGAGCGCTGGGTGCTGGAGGGC
>CAZPBH010000093.1:0-7861 GCA_964584645.1 uncultured Rhodospirillales bacterium
CGCTGGCGTCTAGCGTGACAGCCGCCGATGTCCGCCTGCTGCGCGAGCGCTATCCGGGCGTGCCGATCGTGACCTATGTCAACACCTCGGCCGAGGTGAAGGCGGAGAGCGACATCTGCATGACCAGCTCGAACGCGGTGAAGATCGTCGAATCGCTGGGGACGGACCGGGTGATCTCGCTGCCCGACAGGTATCTCTCGGCCTATATCCGCAGCCAGACCGATGTCGAGGTGATTGCCTGGGAGGGCTCGTGCGAGGTGCATGAGCGCTTCACGGCCGGGGAGATCGCGGAGCTGCGCGAGGCGCATCCGGGTGTTGTGGTGCTGGCCCATCCCGAATGCCCGGAGGATGTACTGGGGGCGGCCGATTATGTCGGCTCCACCGCCGGAATGTCGGGTTTCGTGCGTGATCGCCAGCCGCGCCAGGTCGTGCTGATCACCGAATGCTCGATGAGTGACAATGTCGCGATCGAGAATCCGGGGGTGGACTTCGTGCGGCCGTGCAATCTGTGCCCGCACATGAAGCAGATCACGCTCGCGAACATCGCGGAAGCCCTGCGGACCGAGACGACCGCGATCGAGATCGACCCCGGCGTCGCCGAGCGTGCCACACAGGCGGTCACCCGCATGCTGGATGTCGCTGCCTGACATCGCCCCGCCTCCCGGGCCCGAGATTGCGCGGGTCGTGCAGAGTGCGCTGGCCGAGGATCTGGGGCTGGCGGGCGATCTCACCTCGCAGGCGCTGATCGACGCCGATCAGCCCGGACGTGCCGAGATCACCGCACGGGCTGCCGGCGTTCTGGCGGGCCTCCCCTATGCGCAGGAGGTCGTGGCCCAGCTCGACAGCCGCCTGACCCTGCGGCCCGGACCGCACGATGGCGCGCCCCTGGCAGCGGGAGATGTCGTCGCGGAAATCGCCGGCCCGGCGCGCGCGATCCTGGCGGCCGAGCGCAGCGTGCTCAACTTCCTGACCCATCTCTCCGGTATTGCAACGCTGACCCACCGTTACGTGACGGCCGTGAAGGGAACCCGCGCCCGCATCGTCGATACGCGCAAGACGCTGCCGGGCCTGCGGGCCGCCCAGAAATATGCGGTGCGCTGTGGGGGCGGGGCCAATCATCGCTTCGGCCTGTTCGATGCGATCCTGATCAAGGACAATCACATCGCCGCCATCGGCGATGCCGGGGAAGCGGTGCGTCGGGCGCGTCAGCACGCCGGGCATCTCGTTCGGATCGAGGTCGAGATCGACCATATCGCCCAGATCGCGGCCGTGCTGGCGGCCGGCGCGGATGTTGTGCTGGTCGACAACCTGCGTGGCGATGATCTGGCCGAGGCGGTGCGCCTCGTGGACGGGCGCGCGCTGGTGGAGGCCTCGGGCGGGGTTGATCTGGACAGTGTGGCCGCGATCGCCGAGGCCGGTGTCGACCTCATCAGCCTTGGCCGGCTGACGCATTCCGCGCCGGCCCTGGATCTCGGTCTCGACTGGCGCTGATCCCGCGTTTTGCTGCGCCATGGCTTCGCTGCGTTGCAGGATACCAGGTGCGCAAGGTTGAGCGGGGAGGTCGCGCGGCAACCTCATGCGGTGCGACGCTAAGCCTGTCTTTTCGCAGAAATCCGGACCTGTGGGGTCTGAAACTTCGGGGGGTCAGTCCTGCGCAATCGACTCTGGTCGCGCCTACCGCATTGCAGCATTTTTGGTTTCGTAACCTGCCAAGGGAGGGTGCTCATGCGCCTCGAGACCGACAGGAACATCATGCCATCCGCAATCGTGACCACCATGCGTAACCTGATCGCCAGCATTGACCTCTTCGATACCATCGTCTTCCTTGCCGGGATGATCCTCGGCATGGTTGCCGTCGCCGCCGCAGCCCAGATCGTCGACTTTGTACAGGCTCTCGGCCTGTGGGCGCTGGGTGCCGGGCTCGCCCTTGTCTGGGCGGCCGAATCGCCGATCGGGCAGGGAAGGCCGACTTCGCGCGCCTGAGGCGAACGCGGTCCCTGAAGCGGACACGGCCATCCCACCACGCGACACCGCTCCGGCCATGACCCCGGGGCGGTGCCTGCCCCAAGGGCACATCTGGCCCCCGTGAAACGCGCGGCGCGGGCCCCATCTCCGCTCTCATGGAAAAACGCTATCTGATCGCCCTCGATGCGCGCGACCGTGTCGGTCTCGTGGCCGAGATCGCAGGCCGGCTCTACGATATCGGCGGTGATCTCGACGAGACCGACTTCGCCGCCCTTGCCGGCCGGGCGCGTTGGAGCGGGATCTGCCATCTCCCTGCCGATCTCGATCCCCCGGCCATCATCGAGGCGCTGGCGTCTGTCGAGGGGGTCGAGCCTCGCTCGGTCGTGGCGCTCGACCTTGATGCCGACGCCGGCATGACGCGAGCCGCGAGTGCTGCAACCTGGCGGCTGACCGCCGAAGGTCCGGATGCTCCCGGGGTCGTTGCCCGTCTCTGTGAGACCCTGATCGATTATGGTGGCAACATCCTGCGCCTGACCTCACGGCGCATTGCCGGCCTGCCGATCCGGTATCGCGTCGATTTCGTCGCGGATCTGCAGCTGGAGCGGGTCGAGCCCTGCCTCAACGCTCTCGCCAACACGGCGGCCCAGCTCAACCAGAGCCTGCGGGCCGAGCCTGTCGGCACCGATGATCGTTCCCCCGCCCTGAATGTCGGCGCAGGCCAGAGCTGACAGGCAGCTCCCCGGCTGCCCCCTGCACCTTTCGGACGGTTCAGCCATGCGCGCGCTGGAATTGACTTTGCGGGGGTGAAGCGCTTATCCCGATGCCTCTTCAATGACCTGACCGTCGTCGAAGAAGGGCGCCCTCGGGGCATGCTCATGCCGGGCTTGCTGACAGAGGTGCCGGACTCCAGTTTGTCCCATGGCCGTTCATGCGGCCGAAAGACGAAATCGAACCCGGTCCCCGATCGGTCGACCGTCCCTTTTCCAGTCATGGCGCTGCAATCGGGACAGGCGTTCGCGCTCATGACCCGGCTTCGGGTGTTCAACGGCACGGATGTTTGGCCGGTGCTGCGGGACGGCCCGCCCGAGGGGTGGCGTCGGTTTGGCGCCATCGGGGTACCGCCGGGCTGCGAAGGCGTTTGCGCCGGATGCGGCGTGCAGCGTTCGGGATCTGCGCGATTCGGAGATGACCCGACGCACCGGACAAGGGAGCGTCACCCGGGTCGGCAGGGATCGCTGAAGATCGTCCATTCACGAAGGAGGAAAGCTCACATCATGGAAAATCCGCTTGCCGGAAAGAAGATCGCCATTCTCGTCGCCAACGGTTTCGAGGAAACCGACATGACCGGAGCCCAGCGTGCGCTGCTGGCCGCCGGTGCCAAGGTCAGCGTCATCAGCCCCGAGCAGGGTCTCGTCAATGGCTGGCATGATCAGGGCTGGGGCCATTATTTTCCGGTCGATGCGGGTGTTGATACCGTGATGGGCTCGGATCTCGACGGCGTCATCGTGCCGGGCGGCGAGCGCTCGGTCGCCAAGCTGGCCGAAAACGGCCATACGGGGCGCATCCTCCGCTCCGTCATCGATTACGGCAAGCCCTGCGTGTTCGTGCATGAGGCCGTGGGCCTGCTGGCCACCATCGAGCGTGCCGAGGGTCGCTCCGTGGCCGCGCCGGCCAGTGTGGCAGCAACGCTGAGCGCAGCCGGCGCCACGGTCGTCGAGGCTGAAGAGCTCGAGGCCGAGAACATCCTGACCCTCGCGGCACCTCTGGATGCCGATGCGCTGGGTGCCCGGCTCATCAGCTTTCTGGCGCCGGGTGAGACGGATCTGCGCGACGCCGCCTGAAAAGGTCCGGCATGAGCCTTCGCCCTATCTGGAGGCCATGATATCCGAAGGCGATCAAGGGGGCGGCTTGACAAGCGGCCCCCGCGCTTTTGATTATCCCGATCATGCGTGCTGAAATCGACAATCTGGCAGCCGAGATCGAGCAGTCGGTCGGACTGCTGAGGAGGCATCTTTGACTGGGATCGCGCCAGCGCCCGGCTCGAGGCCCTGAACGCCAGGGCCGAGGATCCGGCTCTGTGGGATGATCCCGGGGCCGCCCAGAAGATCATGCAGGAACGGACACGGCTGGAGGAAAGCCTCGGTCGCGTCCGCGAAGCCGAACAGCAGGTCCGCGACACCATCGACATCGCCGAGATGGCCGAGGCCGAGGGCGAATCGGCCATGCTGGATGAGGCCGAGGCGACGCTGCGCGGCCTGCGCGACCAGCTCGCCCGCTGGCAGCTCGAGAGCCTGCTTTCGGGCGAGGCCGATGACAATGACTGCTTCGTCGAGATCAACGCCGGTGCCGGCGGCACGGAGGCCCAGGACTGGGCCGGCATGCTGCTCCGGATGTATCGGCGCTGGGCCGAGGCGCAGGGCTACAAGGTCGATCTCGTCGACGAGAGCCCGGGCGAAGAGGCCGGTATCAAGTCCGCCACCATTCAGGTGAAGGGCCATCAGGCCTATGGCTGGCTGAAGACCGAATCGGGCGTGCATCGTCTGGTGCGTATCTCGCCCTTCGATTCGAGTGCGCGGCGCCATACCAGCTTTGCCAGCGTTGCTGTCGCGCCCGTCGTCGATGAGGACATCGCTGTCGAGGTCGAGGACAAGGATCTGCGCGTCGACACCTTCCGTTCCTCCGGCGCTGGCGGCCAGCATTTGAACACCACCGACAGCGCGGTGCGCATCACCCATCTGCCTTCCGGCATCGTGGTGGCGTGCCAGCAGGAACGCTCGCAGCACCAGAACCGCGAAAAGGCCATGAACATGCTGCGGGCCAAGCTGTTCGAGCTGGAACTGCAGAAGCGGGAAGAGGCGGCCGCTGCCGATCAGGCGGCCAAGACCGATATCGGCTGGGGCCATCAGATCCGCTCCTATGTCCTGCAGCCCTATCAGATGATCAAGGATTTGCGTACCCAGGTCGAGAAGGGGAACGCGCAAGGAGTGCTGGATGGTGATATCCAGGACTTTCTGGAGGCGGCACTGGCGGCCCGGGTCGATGCGCGCCAGGGGCGCCATCAGGATCCTGCCGTGAAGGAGGCGTCATGAAGCCAGGGGCCGTGCCTGTCGCGTTCATGCTTGTCGCGTTGATGCTGCTGGCCAACCCCGCCCGTGCGTTGTCTCCGGAACTGATGGAGCTGAGCGAACTCCTGACCGGAAGCTTCACCAGTGCCGAGCAGGCGGCTTCAAGCGAGGGCTATCTGGAGGTGGAGGCCGAGGCGGTGCGCATCTGGCCCGAACGGTCGGACGGGCTCTGGCTGTATCGCGAGCAGGCGATCCTCTCCGATGGTGGCGCCAAGGACCGGCCCTATTTCCAGCGCATCGTCCATGTCTTCGACGCGGAGGGCGAGATCGTCCGCGAAATCTACCTGCTGCCCGAGCCCGCCGCCTTTGTCGGGGCCTATGGCGAGCCTGCGCGGTTCGATGATCTGGCGCCCGAGGATCTGTCCCAGCGGAGCGGATGCCGGGTCACCTATGCCCGGGTGGCGCAGAACATCTGGTATGGCGAGACGGGCGAGGGCACCTGCCCGTCCAGCCATCGCGGTGCCAGCACCATGATCGGCCGCGGCATTGTGAGCCCGGAGTTCGTGGCGAACTGGGATCGCGGTTTCGATGCCGAGGGCGCGCTGGTCTGGGGGCCGGCGGCGGGCGGCTATATCTTTCGCCGCCAATAGCGTCAGGCGGCGATTTCCAGATACCAGTCGGCAGGGAAGCCGGCAATCTCGCGCGCTTCCTCGTTGAACGGGCGTTTGAGCCGCCCCCTGAAGCGCGTCTGTACGGCCTCCTGCCAGGCCTGCTTGGGCTCGACGCCGCGCCGCGCGGCTTCGGCACGGAACCAGCGCGCCCCCACCGCGACATGGCCGATCTCGTCATCATGGATCATCTGCAGCACCGCCCGCGTGGGGTCGGCTTCCGGCAGCGCGGCGATCATCGGCGGTGTCACATCAAGCCCGCGCGCCTCCAGCACCAGCGGCACGATGGCGAGCCGGGCCAGCAGGTCATCGGACGTTTCCTCTGCCGCCTGCCACAGCCCGTCATGCGCTGTCCAAGCGCCATAATGGCTGCCCATCTCCCGCAATCTTCCCTCCAGCGCGAGGAAATGCCGCGCTTCGTCTGCCGCGACGGCGAGCCATTGGCCAAGAAAGGCGCTCGGCTCCTCGGGCGGCTCGAAGCGGGCCGCGATGTCGAGCGCCAGATCGATGGCGTTGAATTCGATATGCGCCAGCGCGTGAAGATGCGTCGGGCTGCCAACGGGGCCACGCTTTGGAAGATCGCGCGCGGCAACCAGGCGCGGGGCATCGGGGCGACCCGGCCTGTCGGGCGCGCCGATATCGCCCAGCCCATCGAGGTGATCCTCCTGCCAATCCCGGGCGAGCGCGTGAACCGCGCCGGCCTTGGCGTGGGGCTCCGCGGTGGCGAGGGCTGTGCGCAGGCGATCCCGCAGCGTTCCGGCCATCCTACCAGGGCCCCTGATAGCGCGCGCGCCCAGAGGCTGAAAGCACAGCGCGCGGTCGTTGCTGGGCGGCCGCCTCGGCCCGTGCGGTCAAGGCGCTGACTGTCTCTGCATGCCGACCATCGAGCAGGCCCCGCCGGTCGGCGGCCAGCAGCGCTTCGGCCAGCAGATCGTCGAGCCGGTCCGGGCGCCCGCGCGTACGCACTTCCAGCCCTAGTGCCAGCGTTTCCAGCGCGATGGCGGGGCGGGCCTCCGGATGGGCGAGCGCAGCAGCCCGCGCGGCCTCGTCGAGCGGTGCCAGCCCAAGCGTCGCGGCCGCCCGAAGCTCGGCCATCCAGACCGGACGCTGGCCTTCGGCCCGCGCGCTTCCACCCGTCGCCAGCCCGGCCCAAAGCGCCAGCAGCATCGGCAGAACGGTTGACGTGAGCAGGGCAAGACGCTTCATCATCCTGTTCTAACGCAAAGGGATAGTCGGAAAAAAGGCGAAGCATGCTGCGCACCCGCCATGGCACGTTGAGCTACGCGACCGCCTCGGGCCGCCGCTGGGGAGGCGAGCGCTGGACGCTGACGCAGGAAAGCGATGGCAGCCGCGCGCTGAGGGCGCATTGCGTGCTGGACCTGCCTTCCATCGATCAGGGTCCGCATCTTGCGCGTGATGTCGTCCAGAGCGTCGATGCCGGCTTCTACCCCCGCTCGGCCTATGTCCGGCTGACCCTCGACGGCGTGGCCACAGGGGAGGGCTGGTTTCGCTTCGTCGCCGATCGGGCCGAGTGCGAGAGCTGGACCCCCAAGGAAGGACGCATCCGCCAGACGATCGGCGAGATCGACCCCGCGATGCGCGGTTTCGGCACCCATGCGCTGCAATCCGATGCCTGGCTTGCGGCCCGTTTTGGCGCGGAGAACGGCCCCGGTGTGCGGATGTACAAGGGCAATCTGATGTGCTCCGACCACCATTTCGGCGCGACCGGCCCGTGGTTCATGCGGACCGACAGCGGTATCGAGTATGTGGGCGCCGAATCGGTGGAGGTGCCGGCCGGGCGTTTCGAGGCTCATCATTTCCGGCTCGTCGGCTCCAGCACCGACCATCCGGCCTATGATTTCTGGACCTCGGCCGATGGCGATTTCCTGTTCCTGAAGGGTGCGGTCGAAGGACCCTGGGCCTCGGTCTTCGTGCTGGAGACACTGGAAGAGGGGTGAGGCGGCCGCATCGCGGCTCATGGGTCACCACCTCGGAAACAGTCCACCGGATCTTGAGGCTTGAATTTCGCCCTAAAGGTTCGGCTGCGCCCTGGCCGGCTTTGCCTCACCAAGGGCTCATTGACCACCAAGCCCAAAACAGTCCACCGGACTGTTTTGGGCTTGGTGGTGGGCGCGACTGGGATTGAACCAGTGACCCCTGCCG
>CAZPBH010000094.1:0-7832 GCA_964584645.1 uncultured Rhodospirillales bacterium
GGGGGCTCTTGTCGACGATCTGACCGCCGAGGCGCGGGGTGAGGAAGGACGCGGCCCGCGACCGCGCAGCTTCCATCTGGGGCGGCTGGTCGATGGCGTGGCCGGCCTGATCGAGATGCGGGCCGAGGCGCGGGGCCTGCGGCTGACGACCTTCGTGGCGGATGATGTCCCCGAGATGGTCGTTGCCGACCCCATCCGGCTGCGTCAGGTCCTGCTGACCCTGATGGCCAACGCCGTGCGATTCACGGATATCGGCGGGGTGACGTTGACCGTCGAGCGGGTCGAGGAGGACGGTGCAGCAGGGGGAGAGGCGCATCTCGACCTGCTCTTCGCGGTTACGGACACCAGCATCGGCATGCCGGAGACCGAGCGGAGCACGATGTTCGATCCGCCCGAGAACGGGGAACTTGACAGGCCGACTGATGCCGGGCTGTCGCTCGCCGGCTGCAAGCGCCTGATCGAGAGCATGGGCGGCGCCATCGATGTTGAATCGCGGGTCGGGGAGGGCAGCACCTTCTGGTTCCGGCTGCCCATGCAGACAAGCCAGATTCGTAGCGGGACGACCTGTCTTGCCCTGCGGCCGCAGGCGGTGCTGGTCGCCGAGGACATGTCGCTCAACCAGAAGGTTGCGGCCGAAATGCTCACCCGCGACGGCCATGACGTGACGCTCGTCAGCGATGGCGCGGCCGCGCTCGCCGCTGTCGAGCGTGCGCCCTACGATATCGTGCTGATGGATCTGCGCATGCCGGTGATGGACGGGCTGGAGGCTGCCCGCCGGATCCGTTCCCTGCCCGATCCGGTGCGGGCGGAAATCCCGATCCTCAGCATGACCGCGCATCTGCTGGATGCCGATCTTGAGGCCGCCGAGGCTGCGGGCATGCAGGGCCATGTGGTCAAGCCGCTCGATCGTGATGCCGTGATCGCTGCGATGGCGGCTTGTCTGCCGGCGGATCGTCTTGCCGAGGGAACAAGATCAGAGGATCGCGCCGGGGCCGAACGCAGCCTTTTCCAGCTGCGCGCGCTGGTTCCGGAAGAGGATTTCGACAGCCTGATCGCCATGGCGGTGCGCGCCATCGAAGAGGCCCGGGTCACGCTTGATCAGGCCTCTGTCGCCCCCGACCTGCCTGTCATGGCCCAGGCCGCTCATGTGATGGCCGAGGCAGCCCACGATCTGGGCCAGCTCGACCTCGCCGAGCTGGCCGAGGAGCTTGAGGCGACCGCCATGAACGGGGAGGCCGTGCGCATCGGCAGCAAGGTCAGCGCGCTGGACCGTGCGGCGTTGGCGACGCTCGAGCGTCATCGCCGGGAACATGTGCGAACGGGCGCCCGCGTCTAGAGCGGATCCCTTTCGGATAGAATCGTCCGATCCGAGCCTTGCTTCAGCCCTGATCCTCGGGCCCGGCACGCAGCCCCCGCGCCAGCACGAACATTTCCACCGATTCCTTGCGGCTGCTGGGCGGCTTGATGTGCTTGACGGTACGGAAGTGGCGCTTCAGCCGGACGAGAAGGTCGCGGGTTTCCCCGCCCTGGAACAGCTTGCACAGGAAATCGCCCCCGGGCTTCAGCACCTCGATGGCGAATTCGGCGGCGGCCTCGGCCAGCGCCAGCGTGCGCAGATGGTCGGTGGCGCGATGGCCGACGGTCGGAGCAGCCATGTCGGACAGCACGAGGTCAGCCTGGCCGCCGAGGGCTTCACGCACCGCCATCTCCGAGGTCAGGAAATCGCCCCGCAGGATCGTGACGCCGGTGATGGGGTCGATCTCCTGCAGGTCGATGGCGATCACCGTTCCCTGATCTCCCACACGGCCAGACGCGATCTGCGACCAGCCGCCCGGCGCCGCCCCCAGGTCGACGACCTGCAGGCCCGGCCGCAGGAGCTTCTCCCGCGCGTCGATTTCCTCAAGCTTGAACGCAGCGCGCGAGCGCAGTCCACGCTTTTTCGCGAGCCCGACATAGGGGTCGTTGATCTGCCGCTCGAGCCAGCGGGTTTCGCCCGCGCGGCGCCCGGCCCGTCGCGTCAGTTTTTTTGCGCTGCCGCGCGCCGGTGAGGAAGGTCGTTTTGCCACCATGCCCGGCAGATGGCGAGGGCATTGCCGCTGGTCCATGGCCGCCATGCGCGCACGCCGTGCCGCACGGGTGGCGAAAGCGCGGATGACCCCCTATACTCTCCACCTTCGCTGGGGGATCGTCTAGCGGTAGGACATCGGACTCTGACTCCGACAGCCCTGGTTCGAATCCAGGTCCCCCAGCCAACTGAATTCATTGATAAACTGAGCTTATCTGGAGCCCAGATTTGGGCTGGCTTGTTTCCGTTTCCGTTTCCGTCATGTGCCCAGGCAGCGCCTCGCGCGGGATGGTATGCCAGTCGATCACGCCGGGTACCGCGCCCAAACTCACGTGCATAGCGGTCGCTCAACCCCGAAAACCGCCCCATTCAGATTGACGAAACAACATTTGCCCCATCACCGTCGCCGATGCGAGATCGCCACGCGTCCGGTTCCGGCATGCGGGGGATCCAATGCTGCTGCCGGGCGCGGGAGCCGCTCTCTGCCATCTCTTGAGGCGGATAGGCGCGTTCAACCAGAACGCGATCTGCGCTAGGATAGCCCATGCGCATCACGGCAATTCTCGCGGCTCTGCTGGCTTTTTCCATACCGTTTTTCGGGCTGATCACGCTGGCCTACTACACCGCGCGCGAGGATGTTCGCGGCGATATTCGGCGTGAAGCCGCGAGCCTTGTCCGCCATGCAGATCGCCTTCTGGACCGGATGGATGTGCGCCTGAACGAGCTGAAGGTCCTGGTAGATCAGCCCTGTGATGAAGCTGCTGTCGAATTGTTGATCGATGTCGTCTACCGCTCGCCCTATATTCGCGAGGCGGCTATCTTCGATCAAAATTTTGTTCTGACTTGCACTAATTTTGGTCGTGTCTCTTTGCCGGTCTATGAGGATGTCTTGGAGAGCTTGCCGGCGACCGGGACGATCATCACCATCAGCGATACCGAAGTGCGCCAAAATCGCTCTGTCATCGTCAACAGACGCTGGGGTGAGGGCGCCGGCGCCAATGTATTGCTCGATCCCAGAGAGTTCGTCGAAATCGTGCCCGAGGCGTTGCGCGATGCCGGGTCCTGGCAACGCTTTTCGGTCTCAACGCCCCATGGCGGCATGATTGCCGCAACGGGCGAGCACGCTGAGGCTGCTCTTGATCACAAGGCTGAGGCTTTCTCTGCCCGATATCCGATCTCTGCATCGGTGGAGGCCAGCCATCATCTCGTCCTGAGCGAATTCTTTCTGCTGGCACCAGCCTTCGCCTTGCTTGGCGGGCTGATCGGCATTTTCTCCTCATGGGTGACGTTGCGCGGTATTGCCCGGCTGCAATCGCTAGAAGCCGCGCTCAGGCAGGCCGCGCGGCGCGATCAACTGATGCTCCATTATCAGCCGGTGATCGACCTGGAGAGCGGGCGCTGCATCGGCGCAGAGGCCCTGCTGCGCTGGCAACATCCCAAGCAGGGCATGATCCCGCCCAGCATTTTCATCCAGATCGCCGAGCAATCCGACCTCATCATCGATATCAGCCGCTGGGTGTTTGAGCAGGTGCGCCAAGACCTCAAGGGAGCCCTTGCGATACATTCAGAGGTCCACATCGCGATCAATCTGTGTGCAGCACATTTCGCGGATCACAGCATCGTGACCGATCTTGATCGGATCTTTGCCGGCGATCCGGCCCTGAAAGGGCGTGTTGTGTTGGAAGCCACGGAGCGCGAGGTCATCGACGATAGTGAAGGCGTCGCGCGTCGTGTCTTCGCTGATTTGCGCGTGCGTGGCTACGCACTCGCCCTTGACGATTTCGGAACCGGCCACAGCAGCCTTGCCTATCTGGAACGCTTCCCCTTCGACGTGCTGAAAATCGACAAGATCTTTGTTGATTCGATTGCCACAGGTGCCGTGAATGCCCCTGTTCTCGAGGCGATCATCGACCTCGGCAAGCGCCTGGACATTCAATTGCTCGCCGAGGGCGTGGAGACCGAAGTCCAGGCCCTTTATCTGAAGGAACACCAGGTGAAATCCTGCCAGGGTTATTACTTCGCCAAACCGATGCCTGTGAAGGATTTCGCCGATTTCTTGGCGGCACCAGGCGTTCAATCTTAAAGCAAACACCGATCAGATAGAATAAGCTGATCGCTAAACCTTTGTATGCTCTACTAGTTTAGGGCACACTCTAGCATTCAGTCGGAACCTTTGTATGCTCTACTAGTTTAGGGCACACTCTAGCATTCAGTCGGAACGCGATCCGCTCCCGGCTGTCACGGGAATACGCATCACGAGGGTGTAGAGAACCGGCACAAAGCCGAGCGTCAGCAAGGTGCCGACAATCAGCCCGAAGGCAATCACGCTGGCCATCCCGTAGAACAAGGCCCCCCCGAACAGGATCAGCGGAACAAGGCCCAGCACGGTTGTCAGGGTCGTCATGACAATCGGGCGCAACCTGGCAAGGCAGGCCTGGATCACGGCTTCGCGACGATCCTCGGTCCTGGCTTCTTCCTCCCGGATCCGGTCGATCAGGACGATCCCGTTATTGATCAGGATGCCCGCGAGGCTGAAAAAGCCGAGCAGGACCATGAAGCCATAGGGCGCGCCCATGATCACAAGGCCCAAAACGCCGCCGATCAGCACCAGCGGAATGGTGGCAAGAATCACGCCGCCCCTGCGGAAGGAATTGAACTGTCCGACAAGCAGGACCACGATCCCGGCCAGCGCAAAGGGAACGAGCGCAAAGAGCTTGCCATTGGCATTGGCCTGATCTGCAATCTCGCCGGCGATCTCCAGGCGATGGCCGGCCGGGAGGTTGAGCTTGGCGAGCTCCTCCTGCATGGCCTCAAGCAGGCCGGGTGAACCCAGAACCTGATTGCGCGCTTCAACGGTCAATGCGCGTTGCTGGTCAAGCCGCTTGATCTGACTGGGCCGCCACTCCCCCGCAACGGTCGCGACCTGGCCCAGGGAAATGAACTGGCCGGTTCCCGGGACGTAGACCTGTAAACGCTGGACCCCCGCCAGGGAGAAACGCAGATCCTCATCGCCCCGCAGGACAATGGGAATGATGCGGTCGCCTTCGCGATAATCGCTCAGCTGCATTCCTGAATAGGCGGTATTCAACGAGGATGCGACATCGCGGGATGTGACGCCGGCACGGCGCGCGCGCGTCTGGTCGATATCAACGCGCAGTTTCAGGACCTTGTTTTCCCAATCCTGTTTGATGCCAACCGTGCCCGGAACCTCATGAAGAGCGTTGATCAGGACTTCGCCCCGGTCGAGCAGCACATCCATATCGGGCCCGATCAGGCGGAATTTCACCATGCCGGGCTCAGTGGCGCCGAACCACATTTTCTTCGCATCAACCCGCGCCGCGGGGAGTTGAGCAGCGCCATAAGCGTTCACCCGCTCCAGCACGGTATCGACGTCGTCAAAGCTTCGGGTGTTGATCACGATAAAGGCACGCTGCGGATCGGGATCGACAGGGGTGAGGGAGAGAAAAAAGCGCGGACCCCCAAAGCCGACATAGGCAATATTGCTGACAATCTCGGGGTTCTCTTTCCCGTCCGACAGCCAGCGGGTCAGCTTGCGCAGCTCACGCTGGGTTTCGCGCTGATCGGTGCCGGCCTCAAGGTCGAGATAGACCAGGATTTGATTGCGGTCGCCAAGCGGGAAAAACTCGGTCTTCAATTGTCCCAGCACCTGAACCGACCCGACCATGGCGACCAGAACCACAGCCAGGGCGATGAAGCGCGCTTTCAGAAGCGTCTCAAGGAAGGATCGGTAGAGGGCGTAGACTTTCTCGCCCTGACCTGATGGTTTCACGTCACCTTCGCCCGGTTCCGGGGCTTTCAGGAACCAGGCGCACATTGCCGGTGTCACCGTCATCGACAACAACCAGGAGCCGAGCAGCAGGATCGTCACCACTTGAGCCAGCGAGCGTACATAATCCCCTTCAGGACCCGCGATCAGCAGCATCGGCAAAAAGGCGAAGATCGTCGTCAGCGACGAGGTCAGCAGCGGCAGAGCCAGCGTGCTCACAGATTGATAGGCGGCATCCTTGCGCGCCAAGCCTCGGCCCAGCCGCACACGTATATCCTCAGCCACGACGATCCCGTTATCGACCAGCAGGCCGAGAGCTATGATCATCGCGGCGATGGACATACGCTGAAGCTCAACGCCGAACAGGCTCATCACAATTATGCCGAACAGCATCGTCAGCGGGACAAAGAAGCCCACGATCAGCCCGGTGCGCAGGCCCAGAAAAACCATCACCACGACGAGCACGATCACAAGGGTCTGATAGACATTCGAAATCGCCCCCTGCACCGCCGTTTCGATCAGTTCAGGCTGAAAGGTGGCGTAATCCAGCACATAGCCGATGGGCAGTTCCTGCTCCCAATTGTCGAGCAGCCGGGTCAGCTCATTGCCGAAAGCGACGTTATTCGTCCCCTCCAGGGTCGAGACTGAAAGCACAATAGCTGGCTGATCATTGAAGAAAGCAGGCGCGCGTGGCGGATCAATCAGGCCGCGGCGTACATTGACGACCTCATCCAGGCGCAAGACACGGTTGGTTTCGGGGATCTGAAAGACGGTCGCGGCGATTTCGTCCACGCTGTCATAGTTCCCGGTCGGCTCAAGCGTGATTGTGCGCCCTGAGGCCGAAATGGCGCCGCCCGGCTCGATGATGTTCTGTTGGGACAAGGCGCCAAATATCTGTTCGGGCGGAATACCAAGGCCCGCCATCTTCAAGGGCTCATATTCCAGATAGATGTGTTCTTCTTGCGCGCCGAAGATCTGGACCTTGCGGACGCCGTTGAGGGTATAGATCCGATCGCGGGTATCCTCGGCGACATTCAGCATCTCGGCCATGGTGAAGCCATCTGACCACAGGGCAATCGTGGCAACGGCCGTCAACCCCTCTTCATCGTTGACGACCGGTCCCTGAGTGCCCGAGGGAAGCGAGGGTTTCAGGTCGTCGATCTTGTTGCGGACGTCCTGCCAGACGGGCTCAAGGTCGTTGACGCTGTCGTGAAGCTCAATCGCAACCCTGACGGAGCCTGTTTTGGATGAAGACCGGATCTCGTCAACCTCGGCGATTTCCCGCATCGCCGCCTCAATCGGCTCGGCGATCAGCGCCTCGACCCGCTCGGCCGACATGCCGGGATAGAAGGCCTCTATACTCGCAGTGCGGATCGTAATCGTCGGATCTTCGGCGCTTGGATATGTCAGGTAAACAACAACCCCAATCATGGCCAGAAGAAAGATGGCAATGACTGTGAGCCGCGAGTTTTCAATCGCGATCTTGGCGAGGTTCATATTGCCGTCACTCGCCCAACAGTTTCACAGTTTGACCATCGCGCAGAAAGCTTACCCCGGCCGAAGCGATGATATCGCCCGATGCAACACCCTCGCTGATAGGGATCAGGTTTTCAAAGGCACCGCCATTGGCTTCACGGTCGCCGGAGACGGGCTGCTTGCGCACCGTGCTGGTTGCGGGATCGTAGACAAAAAGATAGCCAAGCGCCTGTTCATCGCCTGGTGCAATCGCGGTGATCGGAACCAGAAATCCCGGGTTGTCGCGCCCGCCGACCAGCGTCACGCCAACTTCGGCAGCCATGCCGGGCAGCAAGCCGCTGACGGGCTTTGTCAGGACCGCCGTGACGGTCACCGCATTGGCGGCACCCGAGGCCACGCCGATCTCGCTGATCCTGCCCTCGCAGCCGCAATTGGCGACGGCGCTGACATCAATGCGCACAGGCGCCCCGGAAGCGATGCGCGCGACGACAAGATCGGGCACCG
>CAZPBH010000095.1:0-7764 GCA_964584645.1 uncultured Rhodospirillales bacterium
ATGTCGATCTCGGCCGCTCGATCACCTTCCGCGGCGGGAGTGCGGGGGGCGGGGCCTCCGTGCGGGGCGGGCGCTTCACCATCGCTGCGGGATCAGAGGTGAATGAGGCCAACCTTACAAGCGGCAGCCTCTATGCCGAGGGCAACATCCTGAGCTTCCTCACGATGCGAGCCTCATCGGGCTTCATCGGCAACGCGACGGTTCTGGGCAAGGGGACGGAGACAAGCCTCGGCTTCATCAACCTCGCTCAATCCTCTCTGGACGTGCTGCTGAGTTCGGGATCGGCGGTCGAGATCGGGCGCATGCAGCTCGTGGGTTCCACGCTTCTGATGGACGTCAGCAACGGAGCCTCGGTCGCGATCGACAACAAGCTTCTGTTCGAGCAGTCGTTCGTGACATGGCATAATGGCAATGAGGCCGACGAGCCCGCCTTTGCCCTCGACGTGGAAGACCGGGCCGATGGCAACCCGGCCATCGATATTGTCGGTGGTCAGTTCCGGCTGGTCGGCAATGCGGAAACGGGGGATGCCGAGGTCGATCTCTTCCTGACACCGCAACCCAGCATGGACGCATTTCGTGTCCGGCAGGCCGGCAGCCTTGTCATCCACGGCGCCGAAATCGGCTTCGGCATCGCGCCGGCCGATGCCATCGAACTCATCCAGGGCGCTTCGCTTGAAATCAGCGAGAGCACGCTGGGTGACACGACGACCCGGCCCACCATCGGCATCCGCGATGATGGGGCTGCGATCATTTCGGGCTGGATCACCGACGTCCATGCCCAGTCGGCATGTGGCACGGGTCTCCTCTTCCAGCCGCAGGGTTCAAGCGCGGCCTGGGCCTCGACGGCAGATGCTGCGATGCCCGGGGTGCTGGGCGCTGATGTGAACATCACCGCGCCCTCCGCCGGTGTCTTTCCAGGCATTGACGAGGTCAGCAGCTGGCTCAACGCCAATCTTCCGACGCTGGAGGCGGATGACGAGATCAATGCGGCCATGGACTACGCCCACCGCGTGCACCGCAAGGCGTGGCGGGCGCAAGGCTGGCGTTGCAACCCGTGAGGCTTCGCTGCACGTGCCGCAACGGTCCGGATGCAGGCTTCACACCGATTGTTAACCAATCTAGGCTAGGCCTAGGATCATGAGGGAAGCCGCACCCTGTCGGAAGGCAGGGCCGGCTCAGGCAAGGGGGTAGAAGGACCATGTCCAATCTTCTGGTTACCATCATCGCCATCGGGCTCGTCGCGGTCACGGTCGCCATGGCGGCCTATTACGGCGGTTCGGCCTGGGAGGATTATCAGGCCGAGGCACGTGCCAGCACATTGCTGAACGAGGCCCAACAGCTCAGCGGCGCGCTGTCGATGTATGTCGGCATGTCGGGCTTCATGCCGAGCGATATCGAGGACCTGACCGATTCGAGCCTGCCCACGGGCGAACTCCTGAAGGAGACGCCGGACGGGCTTGATTCCCAGGCATGGCAGATGAAAGCGAGCGGGACGGGCGTTCAGTATGTCGCCATCTCTCTCGACGGCGACAGCAGTGCCGATGCCATGTGTCTGGCGGCCAACAAGAAGGTGGGTCTCGATACGGTCGAGAACTGCGCTACGGCGCCAGCCAATGCCGTGTGCTGCGATTGCGACGGCATCGTCGACTTCGACGCCCATCCCTATTGCGAGCCCTGACCAGCCGCAAAGTCATCGATGGCGATGGCAGAAAGGCCGCCTTCGGGCGGCCTTTTTCGTGCGGGTTTCGCCCGTCAATCGCGCGGCCGTCAACGCTTCGGTAACCATGTGTCGGGCACATTGGGTGGGAGGTCCGCGCCGCAGGGGAGGCGGCCGGGCTCCGTCGGGCAAGGTGGATGGCACCTCGACCCCGGCCATCCGCTGCAGCTGAGGGTAGGCCCGCCCATGGAACAGTTCAACATCGATACGATCGAGCAGGATCCTCTGGCGCCGGGGCTGACCGTCGACAAGGATATCCTGGGTATCCCCTCTGCGCCGGTGCAGCGGCTGGGGGATTATCTGGTCGAACAGGAGCTTGTCGGGCGCGACAGCGTCGAGGCGGCAGCGCGCGAAAGCCGGATCACCGGGGAGCGCATCGGCAATGTGCTGGTTCGCAACGGGTTCCTGCGCTATGCCGACCTCGTCAAGGCGATCCTGCAGCTCTCGCCCGACGAGATCGTCTTCGAAAAGGCGTTCAACGCCCGGCTGCCGCTGGAGATCATGGACGCCTACAAGATCGTCGTGGTGGCCGAGACCGGCCATGAACTCTACCTCGCGACGATGAAGAACGAGACCGCCGTGCGCGAGATCGTCCGGCACTACTATCCGCACAAGCAGCTCATCTTTGTCTCCCTCTCGCCGGCGGACATGACGAACTTCCTGGAGGGCCTGCATCGCGAAGGCGATGACGAGGAGGCCGAGGATGTCGAGGATGACAGCCTCGTGCTCGACTTCCTGATGAAGAAGGCGATCCTCGTCGGCGCGTCGGATATCCATATCGAGCCGCGCTTCCGCAGCTACACCGTCTTCTTCCGCCATCTGGGCATCCGGAAGATCGTGCATGAGGGGTCGCTCGAGCAGTACGCGATCATCACCTCGCAGATCAAGGACCGCTCCCGGATGGACCAGGTCGAAACCCGTATCCCCCAGGATGGCGGTTTCACCATGGAGTTCCGCAACCGGATGGTCGACATGCGTGTCGCCACCGTCCCCAGCGTGAACGGGGAGCTGGTCGTCATTCGTCTGCTCGACCCCGACCGTGCCAACAAGGGTGTGTCGGAGCTGGGGATCAGCCGGATCGACCATTGGCAGCAGGCAACCAACTATCCCTTCGGGCTGTGCCTCATCTGCGGCGCCACCGGTTCGGGGAAGACCACCACCCTGAACGCCAGCGTTCGGGAGATGGACCGCTTCGGCAAGGCGATCCGCTCGGTCGAGGATCCGGTCGAGTACCGCATTCCCTATATCGGTCAGGTCAACGTGAACCCGGTGGTGGGGCTGGATTTCGCCTTTGCGCTGCGCGCCTTCATGCGCGCCGACCCGGATGTGATCGTGCTGGGGGAGGTGCGTGACGTCGAGACGGCGAAGCTCACCCTGCGGGCCGCGGAAACCGGCCATATGGTGCTCGCCACGCTGCATACGGGCTCGGTTCGCGGGGCGATCGGCCGTATGCGCACGCTCGGTGTGCATGATGCCGACATCAAGCCGCTGTTGCGCGGCGTGCTGGTGCAGCGGCTGGTTCGCACGATCTGTGAGGATTGCGGGGGCGAGGGCTGCCCGGCCTGCCTGCACACCGGCTATGCTGGCCGCACGGTGGTCAGCGAATGTGCGCTTTTCCGCAATGAGTCCGAGGTTGAGCGCGCGCTGGTGGGCGAGGTGTTCTGGCCCTCGATGCTCAACGACGCGCTGCTGAAGATCAAGCAGCGGATCACGACCGCCGAAGAGGTCTATCGCGTCTTCCAGTCGGAAATCGACGAGGGCGAGGCCGACGACGAGGACAACAACGCGTTGGCCGAAGAACTTGAATCGGTGTTCCGTATCCGCGACGACACACGCAAGCGGACGACGACGCACCAGAAGACCCTGTCCAGGACACCATCCGACAGGCCGGCCGAGGCCCAGAGAGGCGAGGACCTGCCGGACCCGGACATGGAAGCGATGATGAATCGCGAATTGCCCGACTGGGCGCGTGAAGATGTCGATCTGGCCCCTTCATCCGCTTCACAGCCTTCGCAGCCGGAAGAGGAAGGGCTCGATCTGCGTGAGCCGGCCTACCCGACATGATGTCCCTGATCTGGTCGGCGATCGGGATTGCCCTGTGCGGCTTCCTGCTGGCGGCCGGCATCAACTACATGCCGCCGGGCGCCGTCTTGCGGCTGGAGACCGCCGACACGGTCCGCGCCGGCCTCACAAGCCTCGGCGCGGCATGGCGGGCGCACCGGATCGGCCATGGCGAAGCGCCGGCCACGCTTGATGAATTGCGGGTGGAGGGAGGGCTGCCGCGCCTGCCATTGGGCACGGATACCGACCCCTTTGAATGGCGCTACGGGACCCATGATGAGGGATATTATGTCTGCCTGGTGGGCGAGGCGGCGCGCAACGAGATCGTGGAAGGCATCAACCGCGGTGTGGAACAGGTAAGCCTTGGCCAGACCCTGGTCGGTGCAGCCTGCCCGGACGGCACAATGCCGACGGGCGCAAGGCCGGTCTCGGTCGTCTACTGGATTGCCTGTCCGCCCATGGGATGTCCCTGACGGGCCTTCACGCTTTCCGGTGAGACGATCGGGAGTCCGGCCCTGGTCGGGTCAGATGCGTTCCCCGCCCTGAAAGGGCGAGAAGGTGACTTCCATGACCCGGTCGATGCTGATGCTGCCATCGCCATGCTTGGTGATGACGCTGATTTCCTGTCCCGAATTGGGGCCCAGGGGCAGAACCATGCGTCCCCCGGTCCTGAGCTGACGCAGCAGTGGCAGCGGGATTTCGTTGACGGCTTCCTTCACGAGGATGGCGTCGAACGGTCCGGCCTCTTCCCAGCCATAGAAGCCATCGCCCTGGCGCACCGAAACGCGATCATTGTAGCCCAGGGCCGTCAGGATGTTCTTCGCGATCTGGGTCAGCGGTGCCACGATTTCCATCGAATACACCCGCGCCCCCATCTCCGCGAGGATGGCGGCCTGATAACCTGAATCGGTGCCTGTTTCGAACACCCGGTCACCGGGCTCGACCTGCAGCAGCTGGGTCATCAGGGCGGTCACGAAGGGGGCGGAGAGATTCTGGTCCTGAATGAGCGGCAGAGGCTGGTTGCGGTAGGCGTGTTCGGCCAGATGCGGCGGCACGAAGTGATGGCGATGCACCTTGCGCAAGGCGGCCTGAACATTTCCGCCGACGGTGCCCAAGTCTGTTTCGGCGAGGATCCTGTTCACCTGCGCGGCCACCTGGTAGACCATCCGCTGATGCGCCTCGGACAACATCTCGAGATCCGGCGCGGGTCCCGTGCCGGTCGCGCTCATCGCCGCGTCGAACTGGGCGGCCTCGTCGATCTGTCCCGCACTCGCCGCTACACCTTCGAGAAAAACGAAGAACAGGATCATGGTCATGAGCGCAAAGACAGCGGTAAGGCTCGCGGTCAGGCGATGCGACATTCGTTACACTCCCTTCGTCGGCGCCGGCGTTATGTTGGCCGGTCAGCTAGATCAGAAGGTGCTGATGTAAAGACCCTGTTAAGGATCATGTCAATGTTCTTCATATAGTAGTCCAATGAAAACAAGGAGTTGACCGTTTCCGCGCCAAGCCGGTCGTTAACCATATCATCGCCCCTGAGGCGGGCTTCGAGAGAATCGGCGCGGCCTTCCTGGAGGTTCTCCCACACGGCCATGGCGTGGCGCTGGACCGTCACATAGGCCTCCTCCCGGCTCATCCCGGCCTGGGTCAGCGCCAGCAGGACCCGCTGCGAGGCGTGCAGGCCGCCAAGGCTCTCCAGATTGCGGCGCATCGCCTCGGGATAGACGACCAGCCTCTCGACGACACCGGTTAGCCGCGCCAGCGCGAAATCCAGCGCGATGGTGACGTCCGGGCCGATGATCCGCTCGACCGAGCTGTGGGAGATGTCGCGCTCATGCCAGAGGGCGACATTTTCGAATGCCGGGATCGCCTGCGCCCGGACATAGCGCGCCAGCCCCGTCAGGTTCTCTGTCAGCACCGGATTGCGCTTGTGCGGCATGGCCGAGCTGCCCTTCTGGCCGGGGGAGAAGTACTCCTCCGCCTCGCGCACCTCGGTCCGCTGCAGGTGCCGGATCTCGGTCGCGAGGTTCTCGACCGAAGAGGCGATGACCGCCAATGTAGCAAAGAACGCCGCATGCCGGTCGCGCGGGATCACCTGCGTCGAGACGGGTTCGGGCGTGAGGCCGAGCCTTGCGGCCACATGCGCCTCCACGGCCGGGTCGATGCTGGCAAAGGTGCCCACGGGCCCGGAGATTGCACAGGTGGCGATCTCCTCGCGTGCCGTCTGCAGCCGGGCGCGGTTGCGGGCGAAGGCGCCGTAATGGCCGGCGAGCTTCACCCCGAAGGTGGTGGGCTCAGCATGGATGCCATGGCTGCGCCCGATGCACACGCTGTGCGCATGCTCCTGCGCGCGCCGCTTCAGTGCTGCCAGCAGGGCGTCCAGATCGGCCAGCAGCAGGTCGGCGGCCTGCGTCAGCTGCACCGACAGGCAGGTATCGAGCACATCGCTCGACGTCATGCCCTGATGCACGAACCGGGCGGGGGGACCGACATGTTCGGCCAGATTGGTCAGGAAGGCGATCACATCGTGTTTCGTCTCGGCCTCGATGGCGTCGATGCGGTCGATCTCCCACTTGCCCTTCTGCCAGACGGCCTCAGCGGCCTCCCTGGGAATGACACCGAGTTCGGCCTGGGCGTCACAGGCATGGGCCTCGATCTCGAACCAGATGCGGAACCTGTTCTCCGGCTCCCAGATGGCGGTCATCTCGGGGCGGCTGTAGCGGGTGATCATCGGCGTTGTCTCTGTACGTACGAATGAGGGAAGGGATCAGGCAGCGAGGCGACCGGTCTTGCGGTCCGCCTCGGTGGCAAGCTCGGTGATGGCCGCGAGGGCTTCGGGTTCATCCAGCAGCGGCACATGGCCGCGATGGGCGAGGGTGACCCGCTTCATGGCGGGATGCACTTCCGCCATGCGCTCCAGGATCGTCTCGGTCAGGATGTCCGACAGCGCCCCATGCAGGACGAGGGTTGGCACCGCCTTCAGGGCATGGAACTGGGTCCAGAGATCGGCCCGGGTCGTGGGGCGGGAGGAGACGGTCGCGATCGCCGGATCATAGGCCGAGCGCAACCCGCCATCCTCGGTCGGCGCGAAGCTGGTGGCGGCATAGCGCCGCCAGCCGGCCTCGTCGAGATCGGGATACTGGCTGACATTGTTGCGTTTGACCGCCTCCACGGCCTGCTCCCAGCTCTCGATCCGGCCGGTACGCCCGACATAGCCCCGGATCCGGGCGAGGCCCTTCGGGTCGATTTCCGGGCCGATATCGTTCAGCACGACACCGGCGAAGGCGGTCGGCCGCAGCGGTGCAGCGCTCATCGCGATCAGCCCGCCGAGCGAGGTCCCGACCACCACCACCCGCTCCAGCCCCATCAGCGTCAGCACATCGAACAGATCGGCGACATAGACCGGGAGCGTATAGTTCTCGGGGTTCGGATCGTGGTCGGACTGGCCGCGGCCACGCAGGTCGAGCGCGATCACCCGGCGCTCCTCCATCAGCGCGCGCGCAATCTCGAGGAAGTCGAGGCTGTTGCGGGTCAGCCCGGGCAGGCACAGAACGGGTGTCAGGGGGCTGTCCTCGGCGCCGAATTCGCGGGCGAACAGACTCAGCCCGTCACGGCTGCGCAGGCGATGGGTGCGGTGAGGCGGGATGTCGAGGATGTCCATGGGCTGGCAGATGGCGTCGCCCGAAGAAGGGGCAACGATGAGGGGGAATTCGGGCGAGGCCGCAGAGGTGCCCCGGGCGGACTCGACATCCGGGGCGTGATCGCCCATCCTCATCAGCCAGGAACATAAAACGAACAGATATCCCGAACGAAGCGGGTGAGGATGGCGACACCCCTGGAAATCCCGGCCTCGAGGCAGGAACGGCTCGCGGCCCTGCGTGCGCGCGTCAGCCGGCTGGAGCGTGCCGGGCATGGCGTGCATGCGGCGCCCGGCCTGCGCTTTCGTGCCATCGCGCCGGGGCTGGAGCCGGTCGATGCGCATCTGC
>CAZPBH010000096.1:0-4670 GCA_964584645.1 uncultured Rhodospirillales bacterium
TGGAGCTCTGGAACCATCCCGAGCGCTACGAGAAGAAGGTCTACGTCCTGCCCAAGCATCTCGACGAGAAGGTCGCGGCCTTCCACCTCGAGAAGATTGGCGTGAAGCTGACGAAGATGACCCCGAAGCAGGCCCAATATCTTGGCCTGCCGGCAGACGGGCCTTACAAGCCCGACCATTACCGCTACTGAGCAGCCTTGCGGCCCGTCCCTGTGACGGGCCGCTTCGCTTTCGGGGCACGGTCCATCTTTCCAAGGCGCGTCGCTTGGCTATACTGGCGGTCGTGGAGAGGGGAACAGCACGCTCAGCGCTGACCTGGCCTTTCGCATCGCGCGGCCGGGCGGAAAACCGCAGGCTCTGGCGGGCTGCTGCCCTGACCGGTCCGTTCGGCCGTGCCATATGGCCGTTGATCGGCCCCGGCGGCGTGGCCGGCGCGCCCGAGATCGGAGACCGGTTCGCCCAGCTTCTGGATATCGACGTCGAACCCCGCGACCCAGCCGCAATCGCCGACCATCTGCCGAGCGAGGCGGCCGCCGCCTTCCGCGAGGCCTATGGCAACCTGCTGGCCGAGGGCGAGGGCTTCTCGCTCGCCGTGACCACCGCCGGAAGCCGGCGGGCGGTGCGCCTCACCGGGCGTCTGGTCAACACGGAATCCGACGAAATCGGCGTCTGCCTCGAGGTGACCGACGTAACCGCCGAGGCCGAGGAGCAGGCGGCCCTTCTTGCCCGGCTCGAACGTGGGCGCCAGGCCGCCGAGGCGCATCGGGCGCTGTTCGACCAGATCCCCGTCCCGGCCTGGGTCCGCGATGCGTCTGGACGGATCGTGATCTGCAATCTGAGCTATGCCCGGCTGTGCGAACATCCGGCCGAGACCGTCATCGAACGGGGGCTTGAGCTTGTCCCGGCAGGCCGGCAGCCCGACGGGCCGGGCCTTGCCAGGGCCGCGCGCACAAGCGGACAGCCCCGGGTGGAGCGATGCACGATCGCGCTGAAGGGCGAAAGGCGGGTCTTCGCGATCCACGAGACGCCGGTCGAACTGGCCGAACTCGCGCCCTCCGCGGATGTCGAGCAGATGGGCTCGGGCACGCTCGGCATGGCGCTGGAGGTGACCGAGGCCGAGCAGCTGCGGGCCGAGGTGCAACGTGTGCAGAAATCTCAGGCCGAGTTGCTTGAAGCCCTCAACACGGCCGTCGCGATCTTCGGTCCCGATCGCCGCCTGCGCTTCTTCAACGCTGCCTGGTGTCAGCTCTGGCATATGGAGGAGCGCTGGGCAATTCTGCGGCCCACCTTCCAGGAAGTCCTCGAACGCCAGCGCGAGACGCGCCAGCTTCCCGAACAGGCCGATTTCCGGCGCTACCGCGAAAATCGGCTGGAGATGTTCACCCAGCTGACCGCCCCCCATGAGGAGCTGGTCCACCGGCCGGATGGCACGACCCTGCGCAGCCTCATCGTGCCCGATGCGCTGGGCGGGCTCGCCTTCGTGCAGGAGGATGTGACCGACAGGCTGCAGCTTGAAAGCTCGTTCAACACGCTGATCGCGGTGCAGCGGGAGACCCTCGACAACCTGTCGGAGGCGGTCGTCGTCTTCGCGCCCGATGGTCGCGTCAAGCTCTGGAACGCGGTCTATGCCGAGCTTTTCGATCTCGATCCCGAGGCGCTGGCGCTGCATCCCCATGTGCGCGAGATCATCGGCGTTCTGGAGCCCTATTTCGTGAGTGCCGATCCGGAGGTTCGCAGCGCCGAGAACTTCCTGCAGGCCCTGTTCGACCGGCAGGATCATGTGGGCCGCTTCAAGCGCAGCGACGGGCGCAGCTTCACCTTTGCCTTCCGGCCTCTTCCCGATGGCGCGGTCATGGTGACCTATACCGAGATCACCGACACCGAGCGGGTCGAGCAGGCCCTGCGTGACCGGGCCAATGCGCTGCTTGAAGCCGACCGGCTGAAGCAGAAGTTCCTGGCCAACATCTCCTATCAGCTCCGCACCCCGCTCAACGCGATTTCAGGCTTCACCGAGATGCTGGAGCTGCAGGGGCGGGATACGCTCAACGCCCGCCAGCTCGGCTGGCTGGCCTCGACGCGGGCCGCGACCAACCAGCTTTGTGACCTCGTCGATTCCGTGCTCGACCTCTCGCTCATCGAGGCCGGGTATCTGCAGGTGGACCGCGCGCCCACCGATCTCGACGCCCTGATGGCCGAGTTGCGCCAGGCGCTCGAGGGCGAGCCGGTGCCCACACCCGTCCGGCTCGACTTCGATATTGCGCCCGATCTCGGCATCATCGAGGCCGATGGCGCACGGCTCCGGCAGATCGTCACCCATCTGATGTCCAACGCCGTCAGGGCGGTTGCGAAGGGAGGGCGGGTCGAGCTGTCGGCCCGGCGTGAGGGGGCCAGCTTCCTGCTCGGTCTCTACGACAGCGCCGGCAACCTGCCCGAAAGCGAGCTGGAGCGGCTGTTGCGGCCATTCGAGCGTGGGCACGATGCGCACGGCATGCGTGGCGCCGGGCTGGGGCTGACACTGGTGAAGAGCCTGGTCGACCTGCATAATGGCCGCCTCGATATCAGCAGCGATCCGGACAGCGGCACGCACATCATCTGTCGCTTCCCCACACAAAGCGGCGTCCCGATGGAAAGCCCCGAGAACTATCTCTACGGATGATGGCCGCTGCCGACCGCCCTGCCGGCCGGCCGGCCAATGACCGTGACGGCGCCCTGTCGGTCGATCTGCCCGATGAGGAAGCGACCCGCACCCTCGGTGCTGCCCTGGCGCGCCAGATGCGGGCGGGCGATGTCATCGCCCTTCACGGCCCGCTGGGTGCCGGCAAGACGGCGCTGGCGCGCGCGGCAATCCGGACGCTGATGGCCAGTCCTGACCTCGTGGTGCCAAGCCCCAGCTTCACGCTGGTCGAGCTTTATGACGCCGCACCGGCCCCGGTCGTCCATCTCGATGCCTATCGTCTGGACGACCCGGCGGAAACGCTGGAGCTTGGCTGGGATGCCGATCTCGCCCGCCAGATCACCCTGATCGAATGGCCGGAACGGCTTGGCCCCTTTCTGCCGGAAGACCGGCTTGACATCCGCCTTGAAGCTGGGGCCGATGACACACGCAGGGCGGTGCTGGTTCCAGCCCCGGGCCAGGGGGCCGTCGGCTGGACGGCACGCCTGACGGTGCTGGCCGGCCAGCTGACTCGCAGCGACAACCGATAAGCGCGGAGAGACATCCCAGATGACCGAGATTGCCCTTGCGCGCCCGCGGTCCGGAAGGCGGCAGGGACCGGCCCTGCCGACCAGCGCGATGGTCCTGGCCGCCGGTCTGGGCGAGAGGATGCAACCGCTGACGGCCGAACGCCCGAAACCGCTGATCGAGGTCGGCGGGCGGGCGCTGATCGACTGGGCGCTCGACGGCCTTGCGGCTTCGGGCGTGGAACGGGCGGTGGTCAACCTGCACTACAAGGCCGACCAGATTCGCGCCCATCTGCAGGGGCGGACCGAGCCGAACATCGTCATGGTCCATGAACCTGAACGGCTCGAGACCGGCGGGGGCATCGTCAATGCCCTGCCCGAGCTGGGGAATGCTCCGTTTTTCGTGACCAACACCGACACGGTCCTGCTCAACGGGCCGGTTCCCGCACTTGAGCGTCTGGCCCTGCATTTCGATCCCGCCCGCATGGACGCGCTGTTGCTGCTGATGAGTGTGCCGCGCACGGTCGGCTATTACGGGCCCGGCGATTTCGTGCTCGACAAGGAGGGCCGGGTACGCCGGCGCAGCCAGCACGTGATCGCGCCTTACGTCTATACGGGCGTGATGCTCGCCCTGCCCGCCCTGTTCGACGAGGCGCCCTCCGGGGCGTTTTCGACCAATCTCTGTTTTGATCGTGCGATCGAGGCTGATCGACTCTTCGGTCTCGTGCATGACGGTCTCTGGTTTCACGTCGGCACGCCGGATGAACTGGCCGAGGTCGACCCCCTGCTCGACCCGCGGACGGCCCGGTGGCTCGACTGGTAGGGCTGGCGGCTTCGGGCCTTACCACGCTCCCTGCCGAGGCGGATTTCCTCGCCGATCTGGCGGCGGGGCTCTGCGACCTTGCCGGCGACGATCCCCTGGCGCTGGCCTCCCAGACCGTGCTGCTGCCCACAAGGCGCGCCTGCCGGGCCCTTCAGGGCCGTTTCCTTGATCGCCTCGACCCGGCCCGCGATGGTGCGGTGCTGCTGCCGCGGCTGATGCCGCTCGGCGATGCCGATCCGGAGGAGCTTGGGCTTTTCGAGGCGGCGGCGGCGCTTCCGCCCGCCATCGCCCCGCTGCGCCGGCGGCTGCTGATGGCGAGGATGATCGCCGCGGCCCCGGCGCTCTCGGGCGGCCATCCGACGCCCTTCGAGCAGGCCCTCGACCTTGCCGACGCGCTGGCCATCCTGATCGATCAGGTGGCGACCGAGGGGCTGGATTTTGCGCGGCTGAACACGCTGGTCCCGGCCGATCTGGCCGCACATTGGCAGGTCACACTGTCCTTCCTCACGCTGGTGACGGAGGAATGGCCGACGATCCTCGCTTCGCTGGGCCTCGTCGATCCGGCCGCCCGGCGCGATGCGGCGATGCGTGCACTTGTCGAGGGCTGGGCGACCCGGCCGCCCGACGGGCCCGTCATCATCGCCGGCTCGACCGGCTCGATCCCGGC
>CAZPBH010000096.1:4680-7749 GCA_964584645.1 uncultured Rhodospirillales bacterium
TGAAGAACGGGCTGGGTGCGGTGATCCTGCCGGGTCTGGACAGGGAGATGGCGGAGAGCGAGTGGGCCATGCTCGCCGACGATCACCCACAGGCGACCATGAAGCTCCTGCTGAACGAACTGGGCGTTGGCCGTGCCGATGTCGGTATCTGGCCGGCCTCGGCGACACGGCTTGCCCAACGCTCGGGCGCCGAGGCCAGCGCAGCTTCGGCCCGGGCGGCCTTGCTGCGGGTGGCCCTGATACCGGCCGAGATCCCACCGGCCGAGATGACGCCTCCGCCGCTCGATGCCGAGAGCGCGGCCCGTGCTCTCATGGGGCTGGAGAGGTTCGCTTTCGAAGGCGCCCGGCAGGAGGCCGAGGGTATCGCGCTGATGCTCCGTGAGGCGCTGGAGATACCCGGGCGCACGGCCGCACTCGTGACCCCCGACCGCGACCTCGCCCGCAGGACCGCGGCGGCGCTGCTCCGTCACGGGATCAGGGTCGATGATTCGGCTGGCCAGCCGCTCGGCGAAACCGGTCCGGGCACCTTGCTGGCCCGTCTTGCCCGTGCCGCGGCCGGCGGCTGGGAGGCCGTGGCGCTGATCGACCTTCTGGCCCATCCGCTCGTCCGCTGTGCTGCGCCCCGGGGGCGCTGGCGTGCTCAGGTGCGGCGGTTCGAGCGCGAGGTGCTGCGCGGCACCCGCCCGGTGAAGGGATGGGCGGCCCTGGGCAAGGCTGCGGCCGAGGTCAAGGGCAGGCCCGAGCCGCTGGTGGCGCTGATCGAGGATCTGAGCGCGCGCGTCCGGCCGCTGGACGATGCGATGGCAGATCCGTCGCGACGGCTCGATCAAGTGATCGGCGATCTGGTGGCCGTAGCCGAGGCGCTGACACTCGATCCCTCGGGCCGCACGCAGCTATGGCAGGAAGAGGCCGGTGAGGCAGCCCATGCGCTGCTGACCGGCTGTATCGAGGCCGGTGCGGAGGCGCCGATGGTGCGGCCCCGCGACCTGCCCGCGACGCTCGACACGCTGATGCGGGGGGTGCCGGTGCGGCCCCGCGCCGGAACCCATCCGCGCCTTGCGATCCTTGGGCCGCTGGAAGCGCGGCTGATCCGGCCCGATCTGATCATCCTCGGTGGCCTGAACGAGGGAAGCTGGCCCGCCGAACCGGCCGTTGACCCCTGGATGAGCCGGCCGATGCGCGCAAGCTTCGGGCTGCCCGGCGTCGAGCGGTCGATCGGCCTTGCCGCCCATGACTTTCAGATGGCGCTCGGGGCCGGCGAGGTGAAGCTGACCCGCGCGGTGCGCGCCGATGGCGTGCCGACCGTGCCTTCGCGCTGGCTGCTGCGGATTGCCACCGTCCTGAACCGGCTGGATGGCGGGCTTGCCGGGATGTGGCAACCCTTCAACCGATACGCCGCCTGGGCCGAGGGGCTCGACCAACCGGCGAGCGTGCGCCCCGCTTCTCGGCCGGCACCGACCCCGCCGCTGGAGCGCCGACCGACCCGTGTCTCGGTGACCGGCATCGAAATCTGGCGGCGCGACCCCTATGCCCATTATGCCCGATCCGTGCTGCACCTGCGGAAACTGGACCCGCTCGGCGCGGAGCCCGATCCGGCCGAGCGCGGCAGTCTCATCCACAAGATATTCGAGCGGTTTCTGGGCGGCGCGCTCGACGCCCTGCCCGACAATGCGGAGGATGAGCTTCGGGCACTCGGCTTTGCCGAACTGGCTCATCACATGGACCATGTCGAGGTCTGGGCGAGCTGGTGGCCACGCTTCTCGGCTGCCGCCGACTGGTTCATCACCGAGGAAACGCGCCGACGGCGCGAGGGCTTCCAGCCGGTCGGCCTCGAGCAGGAGGGGCGGCTCAGCATCCCGGTCGGGCGGAGCTTCACGCTGAGCGCCAAGGCCGACAGGATCGACCGGGTGCCCTCGGGCGGGCTCGAGGTCATCGACTACAAGACCGGCTCGGCACCTCGCGCTACCGATGTCAGGCTCGGCTACGCGCCGCAGCTGGTGCTGGAGGCGCTGATGATCCAGCAGGGTGCCTTCGTCGAGATCAAGCCTGGCAAGGTCGTGACGGCCAGCTACTGGAAGCTGTCAGGCGGCAGCACCCCGGGCGAGGTTGTCCAGGCCTGCAAGCCTAAAGAGCTGGCGCAGCTGATCGATGAGGCGGAAGCGGGCCTGAAGGCGCTCATCCTTGCCTTCGAGGATCCGGCGCGCCCCTATCCCGCCCAGCCACATCCGGGCTTCGCGCTGAAATACAACGATTACGCCCAGCTTGCGCGCGAGGCCGAGTGGAGCCGTGCCGATGCACCCGAGGGGTCGTCATGACCGTTGGGGAAGCCGGAGGGGCAGAAGCTGGCGCGCCGGAAGAGGGCGCGGAAGATCCGGTACAGCTTGCCACCACCGCCCAGCGGCGCGCCGCCGATCCGGCGGCCAGCATCTGGGTGGCCGCATCCGCTGGCTCCGGCAAGACACGGGTGCTGATCGACCGCATGTTGCGGCTGATGCTGCCTGATGCAGCCGGGCGGCCGGGCAGCCCGCCGCATCGTCTGCTGTGCCTCACCTTCACCCGCGCTGCGGCGGCGGAGATGGGCAACCGCCTGCGCCGGATGGCGGCTGGCTGGGCGGTGGCAAGCGATGCCGAGCTTGAGGATGACCTCGCCAGCCTGCTGGGCCAGCGCCCGTCAGCGGCGCAGAAAGCTGCTGCCCGCTGCCTGTTCGCCCGCATCGTCGACGCGCCGGGCGGGATGCGTATCCAGACCATCCATGCCTTCTGCCAGTCGGTTCTGCGCCGCTTTCCCCTCGAAGCGGATGTGGCGCCCGGCTTCGCGCTGGTGGAGGAACGGGAGGCCGAAGCGACGGTCGAACAGGCCATCCGCCAGACGATCACGGCCGCCCGGCAGACGCCTGAGGACAGGCTCGGCCGGGCCTTTGAACATCTGCGGCGCGGCATCGACTGGGCAACGCTGCGCCAGCTTCTGGCCGATCTGCTGGCCAGCCGGACGCGATTTCGCGCGATTCTGGCGGAACGGGGTGGCGCGGTGAAGGCCGGAGCTGCCCTGCGCACGGCCTATGGTCTGGC
>CAZPBH010000097.1:0-7746 GCA_964584645.1 uncultured Rhodospirillales bacterium
CTCCAGCACCTCGGCATCGCTGGCGCCGTCCCTCAGGCGTTCGCGGACCACCTGGCGAAGGTCCTGCGCCAGCTCGGCGTTCGAGCTGTCGATGCTCTCGTTCTGGCACACCATGCAGCGGATGTCGCGGAAGAGCGCGCGCGCCCGTTCCTCCAGCCGGGGATCGTCGAACTGCTCGGCCGGGCTGACCGCCATTGCGGGCGTTGGCAGCGCGTGTGCCGCCAGCATCGCCAGCAGAAGGATCACGGCATGGCGCATCAGCCCGAAAGCTCGTGCAGCAGGGGCCGGATGGTCGCCTTGAGGTCGTCCTCGGTCAGCTCGCCGACATGGCGGTGGCGGATGCGGCCCTCACGATCAACGACAAAGGTCTCGGGCACGCCATAGACGCCCCAGTCGATCGCCGCCCGACCCTGCAGGTCGAGCCCGATATCGGCATAGGGGTCGCCGAGGCGCTGGAGAAACCGCCTTGCATCCTCGGCCTCATCCTTGTAGGCGATCCCGTCGATCCTCACGCCCTCGGCTGCGAGCCGTGTCAGCAGCGGGTGCTCGACGATGCAGGGCGCGCACCAGCTGGCGAAGACGTTGACCAGCCGCACCTCGCCGATCATGGCCTCATCGCTCAACGGCGTGGAACGCGGCGGCAGCGGCGGCAGGGTGAAATCCGGCCCCGGCCGGTTCATGAGCGCGGTCGGCAGTTTGGCCGGGTCGCGGCTCAGCCCGAAGGCGAGGGCCGTCAGCAGCGCCGCGAACATCACGGGCGGGATCAGGAAGACCGCCTTCACGCCGCCGCTCCCGCCGGCCTGTCGCCAACCCGGCCCGGCGCCGGCCTTGGTGCCCCGACCCGCACCCGCCGGTCGGCCAGACTGACCAGCCCGCCAAGGGAGGTCACCAGCGCACCGATCCAGATCCACGGCACGAGCGGATGATGATAGAGCCGGATGACCCGGGCTTCCGGCCTGTCGGCATCGGCATCGCCCAGCACGGCGTAGAGATCGGCCACCCAGTTGGTGTGGATCGCGGCCTCGGTCGTCATCTGCTCGGCCACGGGATAGAAGCGCTTTTCCGGTGTCAGGGTCGCAACCACCGCACTGCCCGGCCCGCGATCCACCACCAGACGGCCCTGCTCGGCCTGATAGTTCGGCCCCTGTACGCCCTCCATGCCTGTGAAGGTGACGCGATAGCCCGCAATTTCGGTGCTGTCGCCGGGCGCCATGACGAGGATGCGCTCGGTCATGAAGCCGGCCGAGCCCGCCATGCCGGCAATCGCCAGCCCGAGCCCGCCATGGGCCAGCCACATGCCGATGGTGGAGCGCCGGATGCCGGCCAGCCGCGCCCAGCTGTCGCGAATCGGCCCACGGAACAGCCGGGTCCGCTCGGCCAGATCGGCCAGCACACCGCAGATCAGCCAGGCGGCCATCGCGATGGCGATGATCGCCATCACCGGCGACAGGCCCCACAGCCACGCCGCCAGACCCGTGATCGCGATGGTCACCAGCCCCGCCAGCTTCAGCCGGCCGAGCACCGCCAGCAGATCGCCCCGCTTCCAGGGCATGAGCGTGCCGAGGCTGACGAGCAGCACCAGCGGCACCATCAGCGGGTTGAAGGTGGCGTTGAAGAAGGGCGGGCCGACGGTGATGACCTCGCCCGTCACGGCCTCCAGAAACAGGGGATAGAGCGTGCCGATCAGCACCGTCGCCAAAGCCGTGCACAGCAGCAGGTTGTTGAGGATCAGCATGCCCTCCCGGCTGACCGGCGCAAAGCTGCCGCCGGGTGCCAGCCTCGGGGCGCGCCAGGCGTAAAGCGCCAGCGCACCACCTGTCGCGACACCCAGCAGCGCCAGGATGAACACCCCGCGCGCCGGATCGACGGCGAAGGCATGAACGCTCGTCAGGATTCCCGAACGAACGATAAAGGTGCCTAGCAGCGACAGCGAGAAGGCGAGGATCGCCAGCAGGATCGTCCAGCTCTTGAGGGTGTCGCGCCGTTCCATCACGATGGCGGAGTGCAGAAGCGCCGTCGCCGCCAGCCAGGGCATGAAGCTGACATTCTCCACCGGATCCCAGAACCACCAGCCGCCCCAGCCAAGCTCGTAATAGGCCCACCAGCTGCCAAGCCCGATGCCCAGCGTCAGGCATATCCAGGCGGCGAGTGTCCAGGGCCGGACCCAGCGCGCCCAGGCCGGGTCCACCCGCCCCTCGATCAGGGCGGCGACCGCGAAGCTGAACGCCACCGAAAGGCCGACATAACCCAGATACAGAAACGGCGGATGGAAAGCGAGGCCGGGGTCCTGCAGCAGCGGGTTCAGATCGGTCCCGTCAGCCGGGGCCGGGTCGAGCCGCAGGAACGGGTTGGAGGTAAAGACCGTGAAGGCCAGAAAGCCCAGGCCCACCAGCCCCTGAACGCCCACCACCCGGGCCCGCAGGCCGGCCGGCAGATCGCGCCCGAAGGCCACCACCGCCGCGCCGAACAGGGCCAGCACCAGCACCCACAGCAACAGCGAGCCCTCATGGTTTCCCCAGACGCCGGTCACCTTGTAGAGCATCGGCTTCAGGGAATGGCTGTTCTGCCAGACATTGAGCACCGAAAAATCGCTGGTGACATAGGCATGGGTCAGGGCAGCGAAGCTGAGGATCAGGGCCAGGGCCTGCGCAAAGGCCGCGCGCTCGGCCAGATCGGTCCAGCTGCGCCACCCGCGATGCGCGCCCGCCAGCGCCGTGCCGCCCTGCAGGGCGGCCAGCAGCAGGGCCAGGATCAGGGCCAGATGGCCAAGCTCGACGATCATGCCCTAGAGCTCCGGCGTCTCGACGAGGCGTGCATGCCGTTGCGCCCGACGGCCTCGGCCACTTCGCGCGGCATGTAGCTTTCATCATGGCGGGCAAGGATCTCGACGGCCTGAAAGATGCCGTCCTCGCCCAGCATGCCGGTTGCCACCACACCCTGCCCCTCGATGAACAGATCGGGCAGGATGCCGGTATAGCGCACCGGCAGGCTGGAGGTGTAATCGGTCACCCGGAAGGTCACGGTGGCCGACCCGCCGACGCGCACGACCGACCCTTCCTCTAGAATGCCGCCCAGCCGGAAACGCTGGCCGGGGGCGAGGCTGGCCGCCTGCACGTCCGAGGGCGCATAGAAGAACGCCAGATTGTCATCCAGCGCCAGCAGGGTAAGCGCCGTCGCGGTGCCGAGCCCCAGCAGCACCAGCAGCACAACGCCGAGCCGGGCCTGCTTGCGGGTCATGGTGCGTTCTCCTCACGCGTGGCGCGCGCGGCCTCCAGCGCCCTGGCGGCGGCCCGGCGCCCCGCGAGCGACAGGGCCGCGAGCCCGGCGACCACGGCCAGCCCCAGCCCATAGGCGCCCCAGACGAAGAGGGCATAACCATCCATGGCGAAGTATTCCTGCATGAGGGGCAACATGGCCATTCCTGCAGGCGCTGGGGAGATGACCTGCGGTCGCGGCCGCCCGATATCGCTGCCCATGGTCGATTCGATGAAGAAGCGCAAAGGCGCGCGCCGCCGCGCCGACAGCCCGGCCGAAGTGCTGGCGGCACTCGAAGCGGGCACGATCCCGACGGCCAATCTGGTCGAGGGCATGGCGCTCGATTTCCGGCCTCTGATGCAGGCGGTCTGCCCTTCCGTAGGCGCCGATGCCCGGATCGCGCCGGAGGTGCCGATCACCCGGCGCATGGCCGCGGGCGGGCAGCTGATTCTCGAGGCCGAGGGTACGCCGGGGCTGGCGCGGCTTGCCGATCACCCGAGCGACACGGTGCGGGGCTGGGTCTGCTACGGTCTTGCAGCCCTTCCCGAGGTCGATCTGGCCGCGAGGCTGACGGCCTTCCGGCCCCTGGCCAATGACCCGCATTTCGCGGTCCGGGAATGGGCGTGGATCGCGCTGCGCCCGCATCTGGCCGCGGAGCTGGACCGCGCCGTCACCCTGCTGACGCCCTGGACGGGTGAGACAAGCCCCCATCTGCGCCGTTTCGCGGCCGAGGCGCTGCGCCCGCGCGGGGTCTGGTGCGCCCATATCGAGGCGCTGAAGGCCGAACCGGCACCGGGCCTGCCCTTGCTGGAGCCGCTGAAGGCCGATCCTGCGCGTTATGTGCAGGATTCGGTTGCCAACTGGCTGAACGATGCCGCCAAGACCCGCCCCGACTGGACGCTGGAGGTGACGCAACGTTGGGCGTCTGAAAGCGACGTTCCGGCGACCCGGTACATCATCAGGCGGGCCCGGCGCTCGTTGGGCGAAGCGCGCTGAGGGGGGATGCCCCCGGGCTTAATCGATTGGCAAGGACGGCGCCCTAGACTTCGCGAGAGGGGTATCTCGGGGGGGTAGGTCCATGAAGGCGGGATTGGTTGCGGCGCTGCTCGGCCTGTCAGTGCTGATGGTGGGAGCGGCCAGCGCCCAGAACCTTGTCTTCCGCTTCCGGGTGCCGGGACTGGATGGTGTTGCGCACGGCGCGCCGGGGGCTGGTGCCCCCTCGGCGCCAGTCCTTGACACAAGCGCGGTTGTCACACCGGTCATCGCCCGCAACCCCTGGTCAGGCAGTATGGCTCTTGATCCTTCGGAGGCGACGCTGAGCCTCATCGGCAGCTTTGATGATGGTACGGGCGCCATTCCGGTGGTCTTCAGCGGTGATGATGGCGATGGCCTGCTGGAACCGGACGAGACCTGGTCCGCCAGTCTCGGGGGGCTGGTGCTCGGCCGCATCAACGGTACCGTCGCGCTGTCAGGAGATGCGGTGGGGGGAGAATACAGCCTTGATTTGACGGCCGATGGGTCAGCCTCCCCAACGCGTCTTTCGCTCCACGCCGTCGAGCTCGACAAGCTGACGGCAGCCGACGCTGCTGCAGTTGATCAGTTCGGCACGTCTATTGCCCTTGCCGGCGATACGGCGCTGATTGGTGCGCCCCACGATGATGGGCACGGCAGCGCTTATGTGTTTGTCCGGGTCGGCGCCAGCTGGATACAGCAGGCCAAGCTGACCGCTGCTGATGCGGAGGCTGGAGACGAGTTTGGCGGGGCGGTCGCTCTTTTCGGCGATACAGCCCTGATCGGCGCAAGTCGTGACGGTACCACCGGAAGCGCCTATGTCTTCATCCGCAGTGGGACAGATTGGAATATTCAGCAAAAGCTGACCGCTTCTGACGGGCTCAACGACGGCTTCCAATTCGGCCATTCTGTGGCGGTTTCAGGCGACACCGCGCTGATCGGGGCCTATGGCGATCCCTATCTCGGCGCATGGACTGGCAGCGCCTACGTCTTCACAAGGTCAGCGGGAACCTGGAGCCCGCAGGCCAAGCTCACCGCCACTGACGCTGCGGCGGGTGACAACTTCGCATGGTCCGTTGCCGTGGCCGGCGACACGGTCCTGATCGGGGCTCACCATGATGACGATCACGGCAGCAACAGCGGCAGCGCCTATGTTTTCACCCGGTCCGGCATCACTTGGAATCAGCAGGCCAAGCTGACGGCCGATGACGCTGTCGGGGGCAGTTATTTCGGCCGATCTGTGGCTTTGTCCGGCGAGACGGCCCTGGTCGGGGCCAATGGCCGGGGCCGTGCTTACGTGTTCACCCGGACGGATGATAGCTGGAGCCAGCAGGCCGCGCTCGCGGGGATCAGCAATTTCGGGCTGTCTGTCGCGCTGGCCGGGGACAGGGCTGTGATTGGTGCGCCCTACAGTGAAAGCTATGCCGGTCGAAGTTATCTCTTCACCCGCAGTGGCTCAAGCTGGACCCAGCAGGCGCTTTTGACCGCCGTCGATGCCGCTGTGGATGACCATCTGGGCTGGTCGGTTGCCATTTCCCACGACGACGTCATCATCGGCGCTACAGGAACTGATGACAACGGCAGCGCCAGTGGCAGCGTCTATTTCCTGCCGCGCTCGCCCTGAGCCCCCCTACTGCCCCTGGCCGAGGCTGAATCCTGGCTCGCCATCATAGGTGCACAAATTCTCGCTCTTGATGACGTCGAGGCCGAGATCGACCATCCGGTCCATGGCGGCGACGATCTGCTTGTGGGTCACGGTCCCGCTCTCGCCCTCGGCCATGAATCGGCAGCGCCAATGATCGGTGCAGAAGGTCTCGGGCATCCCGTTCGGCCAGACCTTCACCCCGCGATTGGTGATCATCGCCAGGGTCAGCCCCTCGCCGCTCGCCCGGCTGACGATCTCGCCAAGATCATCGGGTGAGCCCTCGGCCCAATGGACGAACAGGTCCACGCCCACCGTTTCCTTCCGGGCGCGCACGGTCGGCTTGGCCTTCGGCACCGGGATCGGCTTGGCATCGGCGCCGCCATAGCTGACCGGCGGCAGGGTCTCCGGCATCTGGTCAAGACGCGCGATCACGGCATCGGCGAATTCGCTTGTGCCGACCTTCTCCTTCGACTTGCCCTCGCCATAGATGTCGTAGGTGTGGATGCCTTCCTCGATGGTCTTGAGCCAGGCATTGTGCACGCGCTCGGCCACATCGCCCTTGCCGACATGCTGGAGCATCAGCAGGCCGCCGAACAACAGGCCCGAAGGGTTGGCCATGTTCTGGCCGGCCCGGCGCGGGGCGGAGCCATGGATCGCCTCGAACATCGCGCCATGCTCACCGATGTTGGAGCTGCCGGCGAGCCCGACCGAGCCCGAGATCTGGGCCGCGACATCGCTCAGCACATCGCCGTAGAGGTTCGGCATCACGATCACGTCGAAGGCTTCCGGCGTGTCGGCCATCTTGGCCGCACCGATATCGATGATCCAGTGCTCGTTCTCGATCTCCGGATAGTCGGGCGCGATCTCGTCGAACACCTTGTGAAACAGACCGTCGGTCAGTTTCATGATGTTGTCCTTGGTGAAGCAGGTCACCTTCTTGCGCCCTTGCGTGCGGGCATATTCGAACGCGTAGCGGATGATCTTCTCGCAGCCCGGCCGGCTGATCAGCTTCAGGCACTGCATGACCTGATCGGTCTGCCGGTGCTCGATCCCCGCATAGAGATCTTCCTCGTTCTCGCGGACGATGACGACGTCCATCACCGGGTGCTTGGTGTGGATATAGGGGTGATAGCTGCGGCAGGGCCGGACATTGGCGAACAGGCCGAGGCTCTTGCGGACCGTGACGTTCAGGCTCTTGAAGCCGCCGCCCTGGGGGGTGGTGATCGGGGCCTTGTAGAACACCTTCGTGCGGCGCAGGCTGTCCCAGGCGCCGGGCTCGATCCCGGCGGAGATGCCGCGATTGTAGACCTGCTCCCCGATCTCGACCTTCTCCGGCTCCAGCGCCGCGCCGGCTTCCTGCAGGATGCGCAGGCAGGCCTCCTCGATGCGGACCTCAAGATCGTCGATCTCGTCGTCGGCGTGGCGGAGCGACTCTGCCAGGTCGTACTGGTTGGCCAGCCATGAGTCGAGGGAGACCTCGACCCGCGACTCCACCTTGTCGGTCATGGCGCGCAGGAGCACCCGGATTTCGTTGAGGTCGTGATCCAGGTCGCTGATTGGCACCGTCCACCCCCTGCTCGACTGTCATGCCTCACCGTGGGCCACCCGCGGGAAACACGCAACCGTGCACTGTATCAGAACGCGCATGCACGTGCGCACGAGCAACGCCGTTGGAAACGCGCCTGTTGATGGCCTGTGCACACCGACCGCAAACCGTTACCCGAACCGCCCCTGCACGTAATCGAGGGTCTGCTGCTGTTCGGGCGACTCGAACATAGTGGGGGTGTCGCCGGCCTCGATGATGCGCCCCTCGTAAAAGAAGACGGTCTGGTCGG